>JBDSOK010000196.1:0-11177 GCA_039914845.1 Nitrospiria bacterium
ACGGGTTCCTCATGCGGGAAGAGAAGGCGGCATTCCTGCTGCTCGTCGGTGTCTCCGGGGTGGGGCCCAAGCTGGCGCTCACGCTCTTGTCGGGGTTTACGGTTCGTGAGTTCGCGGCGGCGGTGCGTGCGGGAGAGGCCAAGCGCTTGTGCGCCGCGCCGGGCGTGGGGCAGAAGACCGCCGCGCGCCTGATCCTGGAATTGCAGGACAAGATCGCCAACTTGCCGGTGGATGAGTCGCCCGCGTCCGGGGACCGCGCCGCGCGTGGCTCGGCCGATGACGATGCGCTGTCCGCGTTGATCAATCTGGGCTATCACCCGGCCGCGGCGAAAGAAGTTGTTCGACAGATCCGGCACGAGGCGGGCGTGGGGCGGGTCTTTGGCGTCGAGGAATTCCTGCGGGACGCGCTGCGGCGTCTGTCGCGATCATGAGTCCCTCCTCCGATCGGGATGGCGAGATGGGAGACGTCCCGGCCTCGCCGTTGACGACGCATGCGGGGGAGGATGAGCGGGGGTATGAAGTCGGTCTCAGACCCTCCACGCTCGATGACTACATCGGCCAGGAGACCATCAAAGCCAACCTCCGGGTCTACATCGAAGCCGCGAGGCGTCGCGGCGACGTGCTCGACCACGTCATTTTCTACGGCCCGCCGGGCCTCGGCAAGACGACGTTGGCCCATATCATCGCCCGCGAGCTGGGCGTGCACATCAAAGCGACATCGGGCCCGGCGCTCGAACATGCCGGCGACCTGGCCGCGATCCTCAGCAATCTGGGGCCGCGCGACGTGTTCTTCATCGATGAAATTCATCGCCTGCACCCGGTCATCGAAGAAGTGCTCTATCCCGCGATGGAGGACTTTCAGCTCGACATCATCATCGGTCAGGGTCCCTCCGCCCGCAGCATCAAGCTCGATCTTCCGCCCTTCACGTTGATCGGGGCGACCACGCGCGCCGGGCTGTTGACGTCCCCACTCCGCGAGCGCTTCGGGGTCATCAGCCGCCTGGACTATTATCGGCCGGAGGAATTGGAGCGCATCATCCTGCGCTCGGCGGGATTGCTGAAGGTCCCGATCGAGCCGGCGGGCGCGGCCGAAATCGCGCGGCGCGCCCGGGGCACGCCGCGGATCGCCAATCGTCTCTTGCGCCGCGTCCGGGACTTTGCCGAGGTGAAGGGCGAGGGCGTCATCACCGCCGAGGCCGCGCACGCGGGATTGGCCATGATGGAGATCGACGCCCAGGGCTTCGATCCCATGGATCGGCGTCTCCTGGCCGCGATCATCGATAAGTTCGGCGGCGGTCCGGTCGGCGTGGACACCCTCGCGTCGGCGATCGGCGAGACCCGGGAGACGATCGAGGACGTGTACGAGCCGTTTCTGATGCAGGGCGGCTACCTGGACCGCACCCCGCGCGGCCGGCTGGCCACTCCGCTGGCCTATCGGCACTTAAATCGCCCGCTCCCGGCCTCAGTCGACCAAGCTCCGCTCTGGTAGTTTGCATGAGCTGCCGGCTCAGCCCGCGGCATGACCATGTCCCCCCCCTCCCCTCCCCCCAAGGGGGGTGGGGGTCGCCTGTGTATTTTATGAGTAGCGTTTCGTTTTTTTGATCGACCGGCCGTTGAAAAACCCATTGAAATGCTTTATGATGTGGCGTTTTAACAGCCAAAATGGCGGGTCGCTGCGTGGGTGAACGGACGAAAGACAACACAACGTTGCAGGACTTACGCGATCGCATCGATATCATCGACGATACGATCCTCGGACTGCTCAATCGGCGGGCGCTGATCGTGACGGAAGTCGGTCGCGTCAAGCAACACGATCGCGTCCAGGTCCACGCGCCGCGACGGGAACAGGAAATTCTCGATCGCCTGGAGCAACAGAATCCGGGACCGTTTCCCCCCGACGCCGTCCGCGCCGTCTTTCGCGAGATCATGTCGGCGTCGCTCGCCCTCGAGGGCCCGCTCAAGGTGGCGTACCTGGGTCCGCCCGGAACGTTTACCCATGTGGCGTGTCTGACGCAGTTCGGCACGTCGGCGACGGCGGTGTCGGCGACCAGCATCAAGGACGTGTTCAACGAAGTCGAGCGCGGCCGCGCCCAGTATGGCGTGGTGCCCATCGAAAATTCCACCGAGGGCGTCGTCAGCCACACGCTCGATCTGTTCGCGGACTCTCCGCTCAAAATCGCGGGGGAAATCGTGCAGGAGGTCTCGCACCATCTGCTGTCCACCAGCGGGACCCTGGAGCAGGTCCGCCGGATCTATTCCCACCCTCAGCCGGTGGCGCAGTGCCGAATCTGGCTGGAGCGTCATGTCCCGCAGGTGCCGATCGTGGAGGTCTACAGCACGGCCCGGGCCGCCGAATTGTGCCGGGACGAGCCCGAAGCGGCCGCGATCGCGTCCGATCTGGCCGCCCGCTTGTACGGGCTGGCCTTCGTGCAGAAGAAGATCGAGGACAATCCGTCCAATTCCACCCGCTTTCTCCTAATCGCTCCCGCGTTTCCGGACCGCACGGGCCGCGATAAAACGTCGCTGATGTTTTCCATCAAGGATCGGGTGGGCGCGCTGTACGAGATGCTGAAACCCTTTGCGGAATGCGGCCTCAACCTCTCGAAGATCGAGTCGCGGCCGTCGAAGCGCAAAGCGTGGGAATACCTCTTCTTCGTGGACGTGGAAGGCCACGTGACCGACGAACCCGTCAAGGCGGCGCTGGACGCCCTGCGGCCATACTGCGACGTGCTCAAGGTCCTGGGCTCGTACCCGCTTCCGGGATGATGTCGATGTCCGACGAGGCTCTGACCGTTCCCATTCGCCCCCAGATCCGTGAGATCGAGGCGTACGTGCCGGGGAAACCGATCGCCGAGGTGGAGCGCGAGCTGGGGATCACCGACGCGGTGAAGCTGGCCTCGAACGAGAATCCGCTGGGGCCGTCTCCGGCGGCGCTGGAGGCGGTCCGTGGCGTCCTCGCGGGATTGCATCGGTATCCGGATGGCGGGGGGCGGGCGCTGCGCGAGGCCATCGCCGCGCGCGTGAAGGTCGATCCCGATCGCGTGATCCTCGGCAACGGCTCGGATGAAGTCGTGGATCTGCTGGCCAAGACGGTGCTGACGGCGGGCGACGAGGCAGTCATGGCCGCGCCCACGTTCGGGGTGTATCGCATCGCGGTGCTCGCCCATCAGGGGCGACCGGTCGAGGTGCCCTTGCGCGACGGGCGGCACGACCTGGACGCGATGCTCGCGCGGGTCACCCCGCGGACGCGCCTGTTCTTCCTGTGCAATCCCAATAGTCCCACCGGAACGGCGTTGTCCGCGGCCGAGGTCGCCGCCGTCCTGGATCGTCTGCCCGATCACGTGTTGGCGGTGTGCGATCATGCCTACGAGGAGTATGTGACGGCCGGGGATTTCCCCCCTACCGCGGCGCTGGCCGCCGGCCGGCGTCCGGTCGTCGTCCTGCGGACGTTTTCCAAGATTTACGGGCTGGCGGGGCTCCGGATCGGGTACGGCGTCGGTCCGGCCGAATTGATCGGATGGCTCAACCGCGTGCGCCTGCCGTTCAATGCCGGCACGGTGGCTCAGGCTGCGGCGCTGGCCGCGCTGGGCGACGATGCGCACGTGCGGGCCAGTCGTATGGTCAACGCGGCGGGCAAGACCTATTTCACGAAAATCTTCACCACCCTCGGATTGCCGTTCTATCCCACCGAGGCCAATTTCATGTACGTGAACGTCCGCCGGGACGGCCGCGCGGTGTTCGAACGGCTGTTGCACGAGGGCATTATCGTCCGCCACCTGGAGGGCACGTGGCTGCGCATCACGATCGGTCTCCCGGAAGAGAACCAGCGATGCGCGGCGGCCCTCGAAGGTGTCTTGGCGGCGCATCGTTGACCGACCGTCGGTCGGAAGGAGCATCGTTATGATCATTGTGTTGAAACCGGAGGCCACCCAGGCCGAGATCGACCATCTCACCGAGAAGATCAAGGAGCACGGGCTCACGCCCCATCTGACCGAAGGTCAGGAGCGCCGGGTGATCGGGATCATCGGCGACGAACGCGCGATCCAGAATATGCCGCTCTCGATTTTTCCGGGGGTGGAGAGCGTCATGCCGATTCTCTCGCCGTACAAATTGGTCAGCCGCGAGTTCCGGCGGGAGGATTCGGTCATCTCCCTGGGCGAGAACGCGACGATCGGCGGCCGGCAGATTCCGGTGATGGCGGGACCGTGTGCGGTGGAAACACAGCCCCAGCTCATCGGCATCGCCAAGGCGGTCCATGCCGCCGGCGCGCGCCTGCTGCGCGGGGGCGCCTTTAAGCCCCGTACCTCGCCATATACTTTTCAGGGCTTGGGCGAGGAGGGGTTGCAGTACCTCGCCGAGGCCAAGAAGATCACCGGATTGCCGGTGATTACCGAGGTGGTGGACGCGCGCGACGTGGCCCTGGTCGCGCAATATGCCGACGTGCTCCAGATCGGCGCGCGCAATATGCAGAACTTCCGCCTCTTGCAGGAAGTCGGGAAATCTCATAAGCCGGTCCTGCTCAAACGCGGTCTGTCGGCGACCATCAAAGAATTTCTTCTGTCGGCGGAATACATCATGTCGGGCGGCAATCATCGCGTGATTCTGTGCGAGCGGGGCATCCGCACGTTCGAAACTCAAACCAGAAATACCCTGGATCTGGCCGCCGTGCCGCTGATCCAGAGTCTTTCCCACCTGCCGGTGGTGGTCGATCCCAGCCATGCCACCGGGCGATGGGATCTCGTCGCGCCGATGGCGCTTGCCGCCGTGGCGGGAGGCGCTGACGGGTTGCTGATCGAGGTGCACGACAATCCGGAAGAAGCGTGGTCGGACGGCGAGGAGTCGCTCAAGCCCGCCAAGTTCGCGGCCCTGATGGCCGATCTGCGCAAGGTCGCGCAGGCGGTGGGCCGGGAGATTTAAGATCCCCTCCGCGCTCGTCCGGCGGCTGATGGTGGTGGGCGTCGGCCTCATCGGCGGGTCGCTCGCCTGGGGCGTGAAGCGCCGGGGGCTCGCCACCGAGGTCGTGGGGGTGGATGCCGATCCCGTGTCGCTCGGGGAGGCCCTCAAAGCCGGGATGATCGACCGCTCGGCGAGCTTGGCCGAGGCGGCGGGCGAGGCCGATCTGATCGTGCTGGCGGTCCCGGCGGCGCGGGTGGCGGAGGTCGCGAAGGCGCTGGCGCCCCACATGGCGCCCGCGACGATCGTGACCGACGTGGGAAGTGTCAAGCGCACCATCGTCGAACAGGTGGAGGCGCTGTTCCCGCGATTCGTGGGTGGTCACCCGATGGCCGGCGGCGAGCGGTCGGGCGCCGCGGCGGCTTCGGCGGACCTGTTCATGGGCTCCGCGTGCCTGCTCACACCCACCGGGCGCACCGATGTGAAGGCGGTCGAGACGGTGTCGGCCCTGTGGCGCGGGCTCGGCGCGTCGGTGACGTTGATGGATCCGACCGTGCATGACGAGGTGGTGGCGGCGGTGAGCCACTTGCCCCATCTGGCCGCCTACGCCCTGGTCAATACCGTGGCGGGAGTGCGATCCGGCGGCGGGGTTTTGCCGTTCGCGGCCGGTGGATTTCGGGATCTGACCAGAATCGCGGCCAGTTCCCCCGAGATGTGGAGAGACATCTGCTTGATGAATCGCGAGCCGCTGCTGGAGATGCTGAGGCGATATGCCGAAGCGACCGGGCATTTGCGCGACCTCATCGGGCGCGGCGACGGCGAAGGCTTGCTGCGGGAGTTCTCGCAGGCACGTGCGGTGCGCACCGCCTTGCCCGAGGGACGAGGATGACCACCGCAATCGTTGCGCCGGGCCGCCCGCTGCATGGGCGCCTGATCGTGCCGGGTGATAAATCGATCAGCCACCGGGCGGTGATGCTCGGGGGCATCGCGCGCGGCGAAACGGTGGTGAGGAATTTCCTGCCGTCCGACGATTGCCGGCGCACCGTGGCCGCGCTGCGGGCGATGGGCCGAACGATCGGGGAGTTGGAGATCGACGGTCGGCCCGCGCTGCGAATCACCGGCGACGACGGCGTCTTGCGCGAGCCCGACGACGTCGTCGATTGCGGTAATTCGGGCACGACGCTTCGTCTATTGACCGGTCTGGTCGCCGGGCGCCCCATGTGCACGGTGTTGACCGGCGACGCCTCGCTGCGTCGGCGGCCCATGGCGCGAGTCGTCGACCCGCTCCGGGCGATGGGGGCGCAGATCGTGGGCCGCGAGGAGGGCCGCTACGCGCCGCTCGCGGTGTCCGGTCGGCGGTTGAAGGGCGCGGTGACGCGGTTGCCGATGGCCAGCGCGCAGGTCAAGTCGGCCTTGCTCCTCGCGGGAGTGTCGGCGGAGGGGCGGACGACGGTGATCGAGCCGTCCCGTTCGAGGGATCATACCGAGCGGATGTTGCAGGCCTTCGGCGTCGCGGTGCGCGTGGAGGAGCACACGGTCTCGCTCGACGGACCGGCGCTCCTGACCGCGACCGACGTGGACGTGCCGGGCGATCTTTCCTCGGCGGCCTTCCTGATCGCCGCCGCCCTGCTGGTGCCGGGTTCGGAGATCGTGATTGAGCGGGTCGGCGTCAATCCCACCCGGACCGGCCTGCTCGACGTCCTGGAGGCGATGGGAGCGCCGGTGAGACTCGACAATCGGCGGGAGGTCTGCGGCGAACCGGTTGCGGACGTGGTGGTGCGGGCCGCCCCCTTGCGCGGCGTGCGCGTGGCGGGTCAATTGATCCCCCGGCTGATCGATGAATTTCCGATTCTCTGCGTCTTGGCGGCGTGCGCAGAGGGCGAGACGGTGATCGACGAGGCGCAGGAGCTGCGGGTCAAAGAGAGCGATCGGATTCGCGTGATGGTCGAGCAACTGGGCCGCATGGGGGTCGCGATTGAGGAACGACCCGCCGGGGTCCGCATCGTCGGGCCCCAGCGAATCCGGCCGGGAACGGCCGACAGCCGGGGAGACCATCGGGTGGCGATGGCGATGGCGATTGCGGCGCTGCGGGCGGACGGACCGTCGACGATGGCCGACGTCGAGTGCGTCGCGACGTCGTTTCCCGGATTTTTCCCACTTCTGGAGATGGCGCAGGCATGAGCCGAGAATTGATCGTGGCGATCGACGGGCCGTCCGCGGCCGGAAAGAGCAGCGCCGGCACACGCGTGGCCCGGCGTTTGGGCTATCTGTACGTGGAGAGCGGTGCGTTTTATCGCGCCCTGGCGTGGCGCGTGCGCGACGGGGGCATCGATCCGACCGATGACGCCGCGCTGGCGTCGCTGGGGGAGACGAGCGTGATCGAAGTGGTGCGAAAGCCGGAGGGCGCGAGAGTCTGCGTGAATCAACGGGACGTGACCGACGAGCTGCGGACGCCGGAGATGAGCCGCATTGCGGCCCAGATCGCGTCCAACCCCGTCGTGCGCGAGCCCATGTTGAAGCTCCAGCGGAGCATGGCCAAAGACGGCGGCGTGGTGATGGAAGGCCGGGACATCGGCACCGTCGTCTTTCCCGACGCCGACGTCAAATTCTATCTCGATGCCGATACCCGGGTTCGGGGCGAGCGGCGTCATCGCGAGTTGCTGGCCAAAGGCCTGACGGTCGATTTGGACACGACCATCGAAGAAATCGTCGCGCGCGACCGGAAAGATATGAACCGCGCGGTGGCGCCGTTGCGCAAGGCGGAGGACGCGGTTGCGATCGACTCGACGGGCTTGACCTTGGATGAGGTGGTCGATAGAATGGTGGGGGCCGTTTCCCAGCGCCGCGCCGCATTCCCACGATAGAACCGTGCTTTACGAGATTTCGCACCCGGTCGTCGCGTGGATTGCCGGACGATATTGTTCGCTTGAGGTCGTGGGGCACGAGAAGATCCCGGCAGACGGCGGGGTGATCGTCGCCGCCAATCACGTCAGTTATCTCGACATTCCCATTTTGGGATGTGCGCTTGCCAGGCGGGCTGATTTTCTGGCGAAGGCCGAGCTGTTTTCTCACCCCGTGGTGGGATGGTTCTTGAGGCGATTGGGCGGGGTGCCGATCCGGCGCGGAGGCATCGACCGGCGCGCGTTGGACGAGGTGCAGAGCCGATTGGCCCGCGGCCGGGTGGTGGTCGTGTATCCCGAAGGGACGCGGAGCCCCGATGAGCGGTTAGGACCGGCCAAACCGGGTATCGGGTTGTTGGCGGCCCGATCCGGCGTCCCGGTCGTGCCGGCGTATGTGACGGGAACGGGCGCCGCGTGGCCCGAGGGCGCGAAATGGCTGCGGCGCTCGCCGGTCACGGTGTGGTTCGGGGACCCGCTCCGATGGGACGCGGTGCGGGCGGGTCATGAAGAGGGCGACCTCGCCGCCCGGCGGTATCAGCGCATCAGCGACGACATTATGGGCCGGATTGCGGCGTTGCAGCGACAAGCGCGCGCCCGCTAGACGAGGCACTGGAATAGGAGCCTGTTCAGGGATGGCCAGATGCAAGGCGCCACAAGGGAACCCCCCGCAGCGTACGGGGTCGTACGTGAGGAGGGACTCCCGCAGTGGCAACGCAGCAGATGGCCATTCATGGACAGGCGCTTAAGGCAGGTATTACTCACCCTTCACCGCAGGACGAGTCAGAGAGGACATGACGTATGGTCACGACGCAATCGGAAGCCGGTTCGGTCAGAAAGCCCTTCCAAAAAGGCACTGAATTGACGGAAATGGAGCTGATGTATGCCGAGACCTTCAAGCAATTGGAGGAGGGCAGCATCGTGGAAGGGAGCGTCGTGGCCGTGCAGGCCGAAGGCGTGGTGGTCGATATCGGCTATAAATCGGAGGGCATCGTCCCTCGCGAAGAGTTCAGCCCTGAAGAATTGCAGGCCGTCAAGGTCGGCGATCGGTTTCTCGTCTATCTCGAAGAACGGGAGGACCTCGAAGGGAACATGATCCTCTCGAAGGAGAAGGCCGACCGGATGAAGATCTGGGGCGACCTGGAGCGGATCTTCGAGAAGGGCGAGGTCATCGAGGGCAAGGTGCTGAACAAGATCAAGGGCGGGATGATGGTCGACATCGGGATCAAGGCGTTCTTGCCGGGGTCTCAGATCGATCTGCGACCGGTCCGCGATCTGGATTCGCTGATCGGCAAAACCTACCAGATGAAGATCATCAAAATGAATCACCGCCGCAGCAACGTCGTCGTCTCGCGCCGCGTGGTGCTGGAGGAAGGCCGCGACCGCCGCAAGCAACAGGCGATGGCGACGCTGCAAGAGGGCCAGATCATCGACGGGCAGGTCAAGAACATCACCGATTACGGCGCGTTCATCGATTTGGGCGGCATCGACGGCTTGCTCCACATTACCGATATGTCGTGGGGCCGCGTGGCGCATCCCTCCGAGCTCTTCATGGTCGGCGACCGGGCCAAAGTCATGATCCTTAAGTACGATCGCGAAACGGGCCGCATTTCGCTGGGAGTCAAACAGCTCAAGCCGGACCCGTGGATGCAAGTCGAAGAAAAATATTCAGTGGGATCGCGCGTGCGCGGGAAAGTGGTCAGCCTCGTGGATTACGGCGCGTTCGTGGAGCTGGAGCCCGGGATCGAAGGACTCGTGCATATTTCGGAGATGACCTGGTCGCACGAGATCAAGCACCCGTCCAAGCTGGTGGCGATCGGCGATCAGGTGGAGGCGCAGGTCCTCAACGTCGAACGCAAGGGGCGGAAGATTTCACTGGGCATGAAGCAGGTGGCGGCCAATCCCTGGGTCGTCGTCGAATCCAAGTACGCCGTCGGCGCGACGATCGAAGGCAAGGTCAAGAGCCTGACCGAATTCGGAGTGTTCGTCGGGTTGGATGAGGGGATCGACGGCTTGATTCACGTCTCGGATCTGTCATGGACCAAGCGCGTCATGCATCCCGGCGATCTCTTCAAGAAGGGGCAGGTCGTCAAGGCGGTGGTCCTGCGCGTGGATCGGGAAAAAGAGCGCCTTTCGCTCGGCTATAAGCAGCTCACCCCCGATCCGTGGGAACACGACATTCCGAAGCGCTATCAGGTCGGCCAGGAGGTGAACGGCAAAGTCGTCAAGCTCACCGATTTCGGCGCCTTCGTGGAGTGCGAGGACGGCGTGGAGGGCTTGATTCACGTCAGCGAGATGAGCCTTGACGGTCAACGCATCGAGGATCGGTATAAGATCGGCGACGATGTGACGGCGCGGGTGATTCGCGTCGATACCGGCGAACGGAAGATCGCACTCAGCATTCGCGAGCAGGTCGGCGATTGGGGGCTGCCGGAGGGCCCAGATCAACGGCCCCAGAAGCGGCGATAGCGCGACGATGGCCCGTCGACGTCTGGCAACCGGCTTCGTGGTCTTTCTCATTTTGGCCGTCGCCTTTTTTCTGGGGACCTATCTGACCACGCTGATGGTCGAAGGCCCTCCGGGCGGGTCCGATCAGATTGCGCTGGTGCGGATTGAAGGCGTAATCGTGGATGCGGACGAGCCGGTCGAGCAATTGCGGATGTTTGCCGAGAATCCCGCCATCAAGGCGATCCTCATTCGCATCGATAGCCCGGGAGGGGCCGTGGTGCCGTCCCAGGAAATCTACGATGAGGTGCGGAAGATCCGCGCCGAGGGCCGGCAGAAGATCGTGGTCTCGATGGGATCGGTCGCCGCGTCCGGTGGCTATTACATCGCCAGCGCGTCCGATCGCATCATCGCCAATCCGGGAACGCTAACCGGCAGTATCGGCGTCATTATGGAGGTGCCGAACCTCGAAGGTCTGATGAAAAAGATCGGGGTGGAGAGCACGGTCA
Source organism: Nitrospiria bacterium (assembly GCA_039914845.1). Lineage (GTDB taxonomy): Bacteria > Nitrospirota > Nitrospiria > 2-01-FULL-66-17 > 2-01-FULL-66-17 > 2-01-FULL-66-17. The sequence goes on from JBDSOK010000196.1 coordinate 10,745, forward strand.
TCAAAAGCGGCGCGCACAAGGATCTGATCTCGCCGTTCCGGAAGCCGGGAGAGGGCGAACGTCTGATCCTTCAGCGGGTGATGGACGACGTGCACGATCAATTCATCCAAGCGGTGGTGGACGGGCGGGGGCTGGAGAAGGCGGCGGTCACCGCGCTGGCGGACGGGCAAGTGTTCACCGGACGCCAGGCCAAGGAGAACGGCCTGATCGATGCATTGGGGAGTTTTGAGGACGCGATTCTCGAGACCGGAAAACTCGCGGGGATCGTGGGCCGACCCTCGGTGGTGGAACCGAAACGCCGGTTCTCCTTCTCCGAATGGCTGTCCGCCTCGTTCACGGGACGTCTGAGCACGTGGACCAACCCGTCGCCGAGCATGCGATTGAACTATCTCTGGACCTGGGGATAACGGAATGACCAAAGCGGAATTGATCG
>JBDSOK010000212.1:0-4667 GCA_039914845.1 Nitrospiria bacterium
CGCGAGGCTCGAGGTCGAAGACGGCAGTTCCAGATTGGGGGCCGCGGCCGTCAAACTGCCCTCGGCGGCATAACTCTTGAGCAGGAACACCAGCAGCACGGTAAAGACATCCACCATGGCGGTCAGGTTCAACCGTGCAGGCTCTACGCGACGCCGTTGTCCCGGCCACCGCCTCATCGCCTGGCACCCACCGGCTGAGATGACCGCGGGCCGATCTGTCCCAGGGAGATGGTGGGAAACAGCGGCTGCACGACAGACCGGCCGTCTTCCCGGGTGACCGCTTCGCGGCTCGCATCCATGGTCCGGACGACCGTCTCGTACGACACGTCGGCCTCGCTAAGGATGGTGATCTCGGATCCGTCGGGCAGCTCGCGCTTGATCGCGACCAGCAATTCATTGAGTTTGCGCGTGTTGTACCCACCGGACTCATCCAATGGAATGGCGGCGACAATCGTGGGGCCGTCACTCAAGATATAGCCGTCGCGCACAATCGAGACGACCGGCTTGGGGGTGGACGGAGGCCCCGCCGCCCCCGCCTCTTTCGCCTTGGGCGGTGGCGGCAGATACAGATTGAGGATGGACGTCTGCGAGAACACGGCCGAGAGGAGCAAGAACGGGATCAGGACGATCATCAGATTCCACAACGCGACGATATGGATCGCCTCGTCCGGCATCGGTCGACGACGTCTCTGCGCCAGCCGGGCGAGCATCACCGCCCCGCGCGTGTCGCGAGGCGATTGATCAGGCGCAACGAAAACTCATCGATCTCATCGCCCAGCCGCGCGGCCCGCGACTGCATATAGGAATACGCCACCATCAGCAGGATCGCCACCATCAGTCCGAAGGCGGTGTTGTTGAGCGCCAGCGAAATGCCGTTGGCGAGCATGGCGGCTTTTTGGGCGGGATCGGCCATCGACACGGCGGCGAACGCGGTGATCAGACCGACCACCGTGCCGAGCAGGCCGACCAGGGTGGCGACGTTGGACAGGGTATACAAATAGTGGATTCGCTTTTCGAGCTGGGGCAGGACTTCCCGCGTCGTCTCCTCGATCCGCCGCTCGATCATCTCCCGGCCTTCCCCCCGCTGGGCGCTCGCCAGTCCCGCAGCCAGGACGTGGGCGAGGGGGGCGTCGACGGCTTGGGTGTGCTGGAGCGCGTCCGCGAGCTTATCGCGATCGACCAAGGTCTCGATCTCGCGCCACAAGCCTCGTGCACTCACGCGGGCGCGAATGATCAGGGCGAGGGTCCGTTCGACGACGATGGCCGTGCCGACCACCAACACGAGCAAAATGCCGTACATAAATATCCCGCCCGACCGAAAATTTGCGACTAAGAACTCGACGATCTCCATCCCGACTCCTTGTTATGGCGCACCGGCTTCCGACCGGCGTCAGTGACCGTGCTCCTCTTGCGGAACAATCCGTTGGCGATCCAGCGGTTCCAGCAGTTCCTTCGTAAAATCGTGCGTCAACGGCTCGGCGTCCGCTTGAAAGGCCGGCGGACTTTGCCACGGGACGGTCTTCTCGAACGTGGGTTGGAGCACATCTCCGACGATCGTGGTCCCGAAAATTAAGATCCGCCGGGGTGTGCGCTTCGCGGGGGCGGCCTGCGGCGTGGAGGACAGGCGAGACGGCCCCTCGTCGTCGGGCGGGGGCGCGCTCACCGCGGACGTCGCGCCTCCGAACAGGGCCAACCCGACCGCCACCACCATCGCCCGAACGATCATCGGACGTCTTCCCGTTCGGGCTTGGCCGCCACGCGCCGCTCCAATATCCGAATCCACTCCGTGACCACCCCCGCCTGGGGATGTCCCAACACCACGACCTCGCGGTACTGTGTCAAGGCCGACTCGGGCTTGTCAAGGTAGAGGTCATACAAGACCCCTAAATTATAATGGGTCTCGGCTTGAGACGGCCGCAACGCCAGCGCATCGAGATAGGCGCGCTCCGCCTCGGACCAGGCGCCCTGTGCCCGGTACGCGAGGCCGAGATTATGATACGCGTCGGCGGATTCGGGGTCGAGGCGAATGGCCGTCCGGTATTCGGCGATGGCGTCGTCCAGCCGGCCCATCTGCCGATACAGCACGCCAAGATTGACGTGCGGCGCCCCCTGGCCGGGGGCGGCGACGATCGCCGCTTGCCAGCGGGCGACGGCGTTCGGCTGGCCGGCCTGCTGGGCGGCGAGGGCCTCAGCGAAGAGCGCCGCCGCATCCGGAGCGGGCGGCGCCTCGGTTGGGGGCCGCGCAGGGCCCTCGGCGTGCCGAGGAGTTCCGCCACAGGCGGCGAGCAATCCCAAGATGAGCCCGAGGGCCAGTGCGGTGGGCCATGTCATGGTGCACGCATGGGGCCGTCTCGCAGCAGGGCGTCCAGTTCAGGTCGCCGGTATCGCGCGGGCCGCAGTACGGCCAGCCGCGCGAAACTTCGCTCGATCCATTCGTCGTACAGGCCCAGTTGGTGGGTTCTTCGCACATTCGCCTCATAGGCGGCGACGGCTCGATCTTCAAACGGCGCGGCCTGCTCCTCCAGCAGAAACTCATATTGTTCCAATTGCTCCGGAGTGAGGTCGCGCGGGCGATCGGAGCCCAGCACCGCCTGGAAAAAGTCGTCTAAGAGCATGCCGATCTTATGGGTGGCGGCGGTGGCGCCGACCTTCATCTCGACGATTGCGGCGTACGCATCCAGCGCCGTGTTGAGCGCCGCCCGCTTGTCGGCCAAACTCCGTTCCAACGGGTCGATCAACCGAAGAGCGGTCGCCGCCGCGGCAAGTCGATCGGCCGATTCCATGAGCGCCGCGGCCGCCAGTCGGTCGGCGGCCGTGAGACTTGCTCCCGGCGGCCGTTGCGCGCGCCAGGCGTGGTAGCGATCGAGGGTCACCGCCGTCCGTTCCCGCGCTTCGGCGGCGTTGCCCCGGCGGGCTGATGCGTGAGCGGCCCGAAATCCGGCCTCAATCGCCTGGGCCGGGGGCAACTCGGCTCGCCCGGCCAATGCCGCCAGTTCGCGTTCGGCGCGAGGCCAGTCCCCCGCCTGTTCCGCGAGGTCCGCGATGGTCCAGGCCAATTGTGTTTGGGTCGGCGCGTCGCTGCGCCGGGCCAGCCGGTCGTACCAGTCGATGGCTTGCAAGCGGTCGTTGCGGAGAAGAGCGGCCTCGGCGAGCTTCCGCAACGCCGCCGGCGTCTGCCCGGCGGCCGGGTACTCGACGGCGAGTCGGGTCCAGAGCCCGATCGCCGCCGGCGTCTCACCGGCGGCGGCGCGCATCTCCGCCGCATCGTTCAATGCGGCGGGCGCAAACGGCGTTGCGGGGAAATCGCCCGCGACCTTCAGGTACGCCGCTCCGGCCCCGGCGGTGTCGCCCGCCGATCGTCGGGCGGTCGCCGTTTGGTAGAGCGCCGCCGCGGCCAATCCCGACACGGTCTGGGCCTGCGCCCCGGTGGCCCCCGCCAAGGCGCGGCGAAAGGCGTCCTCTGCCGCGGCATACTCGCCTTGGTCGTACCAGGCTTGTCCGATCAGGCGCAGAGCGGCTCCGGACCATCGGCTGCGCGGATAGTCCGCGACCAGGCGCTGGGCGGTGTCGCGGGCCTGCCGGGGAAGACCCGCACGGGCGGCGGTTTCCGCGACCTTCATCAGCAGGTCGGGATTGCGGGAGTCGTCGGCGAAGGTGTTCACAAACCGGTTGACGTGGTTGAGCAGGCCATCGACCGCCTCCGCGGGTGGCGGTCGATCGGTGGGCACCGTCCGTTCCCACGCCACCACCGCGGCATATCCCGCCTCGCGGCTTTGCGCGTGAAGCGGATATTCGTAGGCGGTCTGCCGATAGGCGGCGGAGGCGGCGGCATACCGTCCAAGCTCAAACAGCGCATCCGCCCGGAGCCACGCCACCCGTGCCGCGTCAATGTCCCTGGGAAAGACAGCCAAGAACCGTTCGTGGCGTGCGAGGGCCCGCTCGTAGGCCGCGGGCTGTCGCCGGGCTTGGGCTTGCGCGTGGTCGTACAGCGCCAGATCGTACAGCGCGTTTTTGACGAGGCGCCGGGCGGTGAGGCGCGCGGCGTCCCCGTTGGCGCGGGCCCAGTCACTCTCAGGCCCATACCGGTCGATGAGGCGCTCTCGCGCCTCCAGCAGGGGGAGTTGCCATTGCGCTTTGGTATAGGCGTCGGCGATGGCCTGCTGAAACACCGGGGCGTCCGGGTGCAGCGGCGCCGCCTCGAGAAAGGCGGTATAGGCCTCGACCGCGTCGGCGGTGCGGTCCTGGGCCTGATACAACGTGCCCATGGTGCGATAGAGGAGTGTCTCATACGGACGTCGACCGGTGGCCTCGAGGTACGCGCGAAGTTCTTTGGCGCCGCCCACATAGTCGAAGCTGAGCAGCAGGGCATTGATCACATCGGTGAGGAAGGCGGCTTCCGATTCCGAGAAGGCCGACAGGGTCAAGCTCGCGTGGCCCCCGTCCGGGGGAGCGGACGAGGAGCGGCTCCCGACTCGAGCGGCGGTGTCGAGAATCGACGCAAAGGCGTCGGCCGCCCGACGATATTCCTGCCGGTTCAGCGCAGTCCAGCCGAGGTAATAGGCGGCACTTTTGATGAGTTCGGGTTCCGCGCCTCGCCGGGCGTCGTTGAAGAGCTCGTCGGCCCGGCGGAAATCCCGTGCGGCAAAGGCCCGACGCCCCAATCGGAA
>JBDSOK010000234.1:0-12836 GCA_039914845.1 Nitrospiria bacterium
GCGCGGGCGACGGCGTCGGCGTCGGTCACGTCGGCGGGATACACGAGGACCTCGGCGCCGCGTGAACGACACCGTTCCGCCACCAGGCGCAGCGCGGATTCACGCCGCGCGAGGAGACCCAACGTCACACCGGGGGCGGCATAGTGAACGGCCAGGGCTTCACCGACACCCGACGAAGCCCCGGTGATGAATACCGTTCGAATCACGTCGTTCCGCCGATTGGCGCGATGGACTCCCAGGAGAGGGCCAGCGCGGGTTCCGCGTTGAGTTCCAGACCGGAGGACGTGGCGGTCTCCAGGCGATGGAACGCCGCGACCGCGATCATGGCGGCATTATCCGTGCAGTGGCGGGGGACGGGCATCGCCACGCGATAGCCTTCGGCGGCCGCCCGCTCGACCAGGACCGCCCGCAGGCGCGAGTTGGCCGCCACGCCCCCGCCGAGGACGATGTCCTGCACGCCGTACCACCGCGCCGCGGCCAGGGTTTTTTCGACCAGCACGTCGACGACGGCCTCTTGAAAACCGGCGGCCAGATCGGCACACGTCCCATGATTTGGGTTGGGTCCCGATCCGCGAACCGCATGGAGGAACGCGGTCTTCAATCCGCTGAAACTCATTTCGAACATCGGGTCGGCCGCGGCCGCCTGCGGCATCCGATTGATCATCGGGCGGGGCAATCGAAATCTTGCGCGATCGCCGTCCCGAGCGATGCGATCGATCGCGGGGCCTCCCGGATAGCCCAAGCCGAGGCACGAGGCCGCCTTATCGAAGGCTTCGCCGGCCGCATCATCGATGGTTCGCCCCACCAGGCGATATCGTCCGAATCCCTCGACATAATAGATGTGGGTATGACCGCCCGAGACGATCGTTGCCACCGCCGGGTACCTGAGTTCCTGATCGGAGAGAAGCGGGGCGACGATGTGGCCTTCGAGGTGATTGATGCCGAGCAGCGGCCGGTTCAACCCGTAGGCAAGGGCTTTGGCGTAGGACAGGCCAACCAGGAGCGCGCCGGCTAAACCGGGACCGGAGGTTACCGCCACGAGATCCACCGCAGACGATGAGACCCCCGCGCGCTCCAGCACCTCGCCGACCACGCGATCGATCGCTTCCAGATGTCCGCGACACGCGAGCTCGGGGACCACTCCGCCGAACTTGGAGTGGATGCCAGCTTGGGTCGCCAACTCCTCCGAAACGATGGTCGCGCCGTCTCGCACCAAGGCGGCGGCGGTTTCGTCGCAGGATGTTTCAATGCCGAGAATCAACACGGACGGACGGATACCGGAGAATGACGGAGAGACAAGCGGAAGGACACACCCCAAAAAAAAGCGGGGGTTTTACACCCCCGCCATGGCTTCTTCTTCAACAAAGGACGGCGTGTTGTCTTTCAACACGATTTTGATCCGTTTACATTCCTTAAAGCGCCCACGGAGCAACTCTTCGGACAAGGGATCTTCGATATTCCGCTGAACACACCGCCGCATGGGTCGAGCCCCATACATCGGCTGGTAGCCTTCGTCGGTCAGCCATTTCTTCACGGCCTCGTCCAACTCGATCTGGATACCTCGTTCGACCAGGCGGACGTTGACCTCGTCGATCAGAATATCGACGATCTTAAACAGATTGCTCTTATCCAGCGTGTGAAACACGACGATCTCGTCGATACGATTTAAGAACTCGGGGTTGAATGTCTTTTTGAGTTCACCCATCACGTCGTCTTTCATCCGGCTGAGTGCTCCGGACTCTCCGCTCTGGTGAAAGCCCAACGACGTGCCTTTGTCGATCATCCGGGCGCCGATATTCGAGGTCATGATAATGACCGTGTTCTTGAAATCGACCTTCCGGCCCAGGCTGTCCGTCAATGCGCCGTCATCCAGGACTTGCAGCAACATATTGAAGATCTCGGGATGCGCTTTTTCGATTTCATCGAAGAGCACTACCGAATAGGGGCGTCGACGAACCTTCTCCGTGAGCTGACCGCCTTCTTCATAGCCGACATAGCCCGGAGGGGCCCCGACCAGACGCGAGCTGGCGAAACGTTCCATGTATTCGGACATGTCGATGCGGATCAACGCATCTTCATCGTCGAACAAGAATTCCGCAAGGGTTCGGGCCAATTCGGTCTTTCCCACGCCGGTCGGTCCGAGGAACACGAACGATCCGATCGGACGGCGCTCGCCCTTCAGCCCCGCGCGCGCGCGGCGGATGGCCTTCGACACCGCGGTGATCGCCTCTTCCTGCCCGATCACCCGCTTGTGCAGCGCTTCCTCCATGTGCAGCAGCTTCTTGGATTCTTCTTCTTCCAGCTTGTACAGAGGAATCCCCGTCATCTTGGCCACGACGAACGCCACTTCTTCTTTCGTGATGCTCGTCCGCTGCTTCTCCTGATTCTTCTTCCACTCGCGCTTGGAATCTTCCAGCATCTTCTTGAGCCGCTCTTCCTCCTCACGGAGCTTGACGGCCTCTTCGAAGTTTTGCAGCTTGATGGCGACGTCTTTCTCCTTGGAGACCTTCTTATATTCCTGCTCCAAGCCCCGGAGATCGGCGGGCAACGCGTAGTTCATCAGCTTGGCCCGCGACCCGGCCTCGTCGATCACGTCGATGGCCTTGTCCGGGAGAAACCGATCGGTGATATAGCGATCGGACAGACGCACCGCCTCGACGACGGCGTCTTCGGTAATGGTAATGCCGTGATGTTCCTCATACCGATCCTTCAAGCCGCGGATGATCTTGATCGTCTCATCCAAGCTGGGGGGATGGACGTGGATCGGCTGGAACCGCCGCTTCAACGCCGCGTCGCGCTCGATGTGCTTTCTGTACTCGTCCAGCGTCGTCGCCCCGATGCACTGAATCTCGCCCCGCGCCAGCGCGGGCTTGAGCATGTTGGATGCATCGATCGACCCTTCAGCCGCCCCCGCCCCCACCAGCGTGTGCAACTCGTCGATGAAAATGATGATGTTGCCGGCGCTGACGATCTCCTTCATCACGACTTTGAGCCGCTCTTCGAATTGTCCGCGATACTTCGTGCCCGCCACCAACGATCCGAGATCCAGCGCGATCACCCGGCGGTTGAGCAAATTATCCGGCACCTCGGACTGCACGATCCGCTGCGCCAACCCCTCGACGATCGCCGTCTTGCCGACGCCCGATTCGCCGATCAACACCGGATTGTTCTTGGTCCGGCGGCAGAGGATCTGGAGCACTCGCTCGATCTCATCCGCGCGGCCGATCACCGGATCTAAGGTCCCTTCAGTGGCCAGTTGGGTCAGATCGCGCCCGAATTCGTCCAGCGCGGGGGTGTTGCTCTTCTTGTCCTTTTCGCGCGGAACGCTCTTTTTGAGCAAATTGATCGTCAACTGCCGGGCAGTGAGCAGATTGGCCCCCAGACTGCGGAGAATTTTTCCGCCCATCCCTTCTTCTTCGCGCAAGAGTCCTAAAAGGAGGTGTTCGCTCCCAATATAATTGTGGCCGAGCAACTTCGCTTCTTCAATGGAAAACTCGATGACCTTCTTGACGCGGGGCGTGAACGGAATTTCTCCGAACGTCATGGTGCTGCCGCCGCTCGGCAGGTTGCGTTCGATCTCCAGCCGGACCTGTTCGGGAGACAGCCCCATTTTTTTCACCACCGCGAGCGCCACCCCGTCCCCCTCGCGGAGAATCGCGAGAACCAGATGTTCGGTCCCGAGGTAGTCGTTCTGATGGCGTTCGGCTTCTTCCCTCGCCAAGATAATGATCTTTCGACCTCGATCAGTAAATCGTTCGAACATTATCGCCTCCCGGTGATCGTTCGGCCGTCCCGCTCCCTGCCGGAGCGAGAGACCTTCCCCTCACGTTCGCGTCCCTCGGTGACGCGATCACACGTGGGCGGAGGTCATCCTCATTCTAACGGCGGGCCAAGCCTATGTCAAGCTTTCCGCGTGTTTCCGCCCGTCAATTAATCTATATTTGGTATGATTTTTCCCAGCAACACGGCGGCTCTCGCCCCCGTGGCCCGTGGAATATTGTTCGGTTCCCCTCCGGCCGTCATATAGGCGATCAGCGCGAACGCCATCGCCTCGATCGCCTTGGGATCGACGCCGTACACCGCCATCGACTCCACCGTTGCCGGTCGAAACACCTCGCTCAATGCGCGCATCACCGTCCTATTGTACACACCGCCCCCGCCGACAATCACGTCATCGACCGGTCCCTCACGGCTGAGAAACCTCGCGTAGGCATCGACGATCGATTCGGCGGTAAAGGCGGTGACGGTGGCGATCACATCCTGTGGAGGTATCTCGCCTCGTGTCGCCCGACGAATCATTCGCGTGATGAGTGCTCGTCCAAAGAGCTCACGCCCGGTGCTTTTTGGCGGGGGGAGTCGAAGATAGGGGTGCCGTCGCAGCGACCGAAGGAGCGCGGGCAGCACGACGCCGCGGGCGGCGATCCGGCCTCCGCGGTCCATCGTCGCCCGTCCCCCCGTCGACCACTCCACCAACCCGTCAATCAGCATATTTCCGGGGCCGGTGTCGAAGGCCAGCAACTCCTTCACGGGCCGACCGGCGGGCAGCCAGGTGACATTCGTAATGCCGCCGAGATTCACGATCAGCCGATGACGATGCGGATGACTGAACGAGCGGTGGTGAATGAGCGGCGTCAAGGGGGCGCCCTGCCCGCCGGCCGCCATGTCCCGCGGCCTGAAATCGGCGACGGTCTTCACCCCCGTACGCTCGGCGATCACCGAGGGCTCCCCGATTTGCAGCGTGGACCGCACGCGATGCCGTCCTTCGCGGACCGGGTTCGGCAAGTGCGCGACCGTTTGACCGTGCGATCCGATGAGCTCGACCCGCCGGATCCCACCGCGACGCGCATTCGCAATGTCGATCGCCGCCTCGGCGAACAACTCACCCAGGTAGGCGTTCAGATGACAGAGGTCTTGGACCCGACCCCCGCTCTGCAACGCCAGCAAGCGGCCGCGGAGCCCCCGCGGGTAGGCGATGGTTCGATACGCGAGCAGGCGAATGCGGGTCCGTTCGCCGCGACCGGTAATCTCGACCAGGGCCGCATCAATCCCATCGACGGACGTGCCCGACGAGAGACCGACGACGCGCAATCGCTATCCCCGGATCGACGCGGGCGAAGCCGGAACGGAGGGTCGGTCCCGTCCTTCGGTGGGAGGGGTGAGAGAATTTCTGAGGTAGTCCAGCAGTTCCTGGGTATGCTTCGAGGGATTCACATCGGTAAAGATGCGACGGATGGTCCCGTCGGCGCCGATGACGAAGGTGGTGCGCTTGGCGTAGGCAAAACCGGCAATCCGCGACAGCACTCCGTACGCAAGGCTCACCTGACGACTATCGTCGCTCAGGATGGGAAAGGTCAGTTTATATTTCTCAGAAAACGCGCGATGGGCCTCCAGGCCGTCGATGCTGACACCCAAGACGCGGACGTGCAGGCTCTGGAATTGCGCCAGGTCGTCCCTGAAACTGCACGCCTGCTTGGTACAGCCCGGCGTGTCATCCTTGGGGTAGAAATACAGGACCACGGTATGATCGTCTCGAAACTCGCTCAGCGTAATCGGATTCCCCTGTTGATCGCGGAGGGTGAAATCGGGGGCGGCCTGACCGACGCGGACCGGCATCACGTCCTGCGCGCGCACCGATCGGCTCCACAGCCCGATAAAGACGAGAACCAAAACCACCGCGAGTCCGATGAACACCGCCTTCACGATGAACGCCGCCTTCGGGCGGTCGCCGCCTTCGCGGTGCCGCGCGATGTGGGACGCGATCGTTTCAGAGGCGCGGGTCGTGCCGCTTTCGGGGGCGGCCGCCGGGCCCGGATCGAGGCGCCGCGAGGCGCCATTCCGATCAACGATTGGACGGCGTCGCCGATCAACGCCGGATTCTTCACCACGGTCACGCCCGCCCGCTCCAGCGTCCGCATTTTCGCGTCCGCGCCACCCATCCCGCCGGAGATGATGGCGCCGGCATGCCCCATCCGGCGGCCAGGGGGCGCCGTCAGACCCGCGATGAATCCCACGACCGGTTTTTTGACCTTCCGCGCGATATAGGCGGCGGCCTGCTCTTCCGCGTCTCCGCCGATCTCGCCGATCATGACGATCGCTTCGGTCTGCGGGTCGGCTTCGAAGAGTTCCAGGCAATCGATGAAATTGGTGCCATTGAGCGGATCACCGCCGATGCCCACACAGGTGCTCTGGCCGAGCCCGCGCTGCGTCACCTGCCAGACCGCCTCATAGGTCAGCGTTCCACTACGGGAGACGATGCCGACCGTTCCGGGACGATGGATGAAACCGGGCATGATGCCGATCTTCGCCTCGCCGGGCGTGATCACGCCCGGACAATTGGGACCGATGAGCCGCGACGCGCGTCCCGCCAGCGCCCGCTTGACCCGCATCATGTCGAGGACGGGAATGCCCTCGGTAATGCAGATGATGAGCGGGACCTCGGCGTCGGCGGCCTCAAGGATCGCGTCGGCGGCAAATGGGGGGGGCACGAAGATCAGGGAGACCGTCGCCCCGGTCTGTGACACAGCCTCGCGCACCGTATCGAACACCGGCGCCTTCTTCCCGAACGATTCGCCCGTCCAACTCGTCCCGCCCTTGCCCGGCGTCACGCCGCCCACCACCTGCGTCCCATACCCCATGCACTGGTCGGCATGGAATCCGCCCTCGCGACCTGTGATGCCCTGCACGATGACTCGAGAAGCCTTATTAACCAGAATGCTCATGCGCGACCTTTCCCCGCCAGGGCCACGATGCGCTGCGCCCCTTCCCACATGGTGCTCGCGACATCAAGATTCAGGCCGGAGGAAGCCAGCATGCGCTTGCCTTCCTCGGCGTTCGTGCCGTCGAGCCGCACGACGAGGGGCACATTCACCTTGACCTCGCGCGTGGCGTCGATGATCCCCCCGGCGATGCGCTCGCACCGGACGATGCCGCCGAAAATATTCACGAAGACCCCGCGCACGTGCGCATCGGCCAACAAAATGCCGAACGCTTCCTTGACCGTTTCCTTGGTGGCGCCGCCGCCGACGTCCAGGAAGTTGGCCGGTGCGCCGCCCGCGAGCTTGACCACGTCCATCGTGGCCATCGCGAGACCGGCGCCGTTCACCATGCATCCGATGGTGCCGTCCAATTTGACATAGTTGAGGTTGTGCTCGGCCGCCTGCGTTTCCAACGGCTCTTCTTCATCCAGATCCCGGAACGCGCGCACGTCCTCGTGGCGGAAGAGCCCGTTGTCGTCGAAATTCATCTTGGCATCGAGCGCCACGAAGGTGTTCTGGGTGGTGAGCACCAGCGGATTGATCTCCAGCAGCGACACGTCCTGCGCCATGAACATCGTATAGAGCGAGCCGAGCAGCTTGACGAAGGGACCGACCGTCTCCTTGGGCAGGCCCAACCCGAACGCCACCCGCCGGCCGTGGAACGCCTGATACCCCGCGGTGGGATCGACGAAGACCGTGATAATCTTCTCGGGATGCGCGGCCGCCACCTCTTCGATCTCCGTCCCGCCCTCACGGCTCGCCACCACCGCGATCGACGCCGACGCGCGATCCACCACCAGCGAGAGATAGAACTCGTGGCCGATGCTCACGCCCTCTTCGATCAGGAGCTTTTTGACGACCTTGCCCTGCGGCCCGGTCTGGGGCGTGACGAGCGTCTTGCCCAGAATTTCGCGCGCCAACAGCGGAACCTGATCGCGGCTCTTCGCCAATTTCACCCCGCCGGCCTTGCCGCGTCCCCCGGCGTGGATCTGCCCTTTGACCACCGTGACCGGCGAGGCCAGTTCGTCGGCGATCGCCGCCGCCTCATCCACCGTCTCGGCGCGACGGCCGCGGGGCACGGGAATCCCATACCGGGACAATAGTTGTTTGGCTTGAAATTCGTGGATGTTCATCGAAGGATCCTGAAGGTTGGCCTGAGGACAAAAAAATGACGAGCCATCTTAGCAACTCGTCCTGCGACCGTCAATCCCGAATCATCCATGACTCGTCGCGGCTTCGCGTCGCACGTAATCCGGAATCAGCCGGGGGGACGGGATACCGGTCTCGACGCCCGCGTCGCGGAGCGCGCGGCGGAACCGGGCGAGGTGGTCGAGGGTCGCGCCGGTCGCCGGGGGCGCCGCGGCGGCATACGCAGAGGCAGCCCGGCCCGCGCGGCGGCCGAAGACGATGATGTCGAGCAGTGAATTGCCCATCAACCGATTGCGGCCGTGGAGGCCGCCCGAAGCTTCGCCAGCAGCAAAGAGTCCGGGCACCGTGGAATCGCCGTCGATGCCGATCTTCACGCCGCCATTTTGATAGTGCAGGGTGGGATGGATCAGGACCGGCTGCTCGCGGATGTCGATCTCGTATCGCGAAAAGAGCTTGCGCATATTGGGAAACCGGGTGTCGAGCGTGCCCTCGCCGTTCAGCACGTCCACCAGCGGCGTATCGAGCCAGACGCCGCGACGCCCCGACGGCGTCACGACGCCGCGGCCTTCGACGCATTCGCGGATGATCGCGGCCGCGACCACGTCGCGCAGATCGGTCTCGTTGACGAAGCGTTCGCCCAGGCGATTCACCAATTGCGATCCCGCACCCCGGATCGCTTCGGTGACCAGGAGGCCCGCCATCGCTTCGGGATAGATCGCGCCCGTCGGATGATATTGGAACGTGTCGATGAACGCCAGCTTGGCGCCGATCCGATAGGCGAGCGGCAAGGCGTCGCCGGTCGCGCCGAAGTGATTGCTGGTCGGAAATCCCTGGATGTGCAGCCGCCCGCTGCCGCCGGTCGCCAGAATCACCGCTTTGGCGTGCACGGTGAGAAATCGCTGATTGTCGAGATTCTTCAGGATCGCGCCGACGCACCGTCCGGCCTCGTCGCTCAGCAACTCCACCGCCGGCGCGAATTCCACTTTTTGAATATCCTCGTTGATCACCGCGTCCTTCAGGACGCGCATCAATTCAAGGCCGGTATAGTCCTTACAGGTCAAGAGACGCGGCGTGCTGGTCGCGCCGCCGCTGCGCACCCTGAGATTGCCGGTGTCGTCGCGATCGAACAGGACGCCCAACGACAACAGCCATTGGGTGGCCGCAGGGCCTTCCTCCACCAAGACTTTCAAGAGGTCGCGGTCGTTCGCGAAATGTCCGCCTTTGATCGTATCGAGAAAGTGCCGGACCGGAGAGTCTTCGGGCTTGACCGCCACCTGCATGCCGCCCTCGGCCATCACGGTGTTCGAATCGCCGAGCCGCAGCTTGGTGGCCAACAACACGCGAGCGCCGGCCGCCCGTGCGGTCAACGCCGCCGCGCACCCCGCTCCCCCTCCGCCCACGATCAAGAGATCCGTCACATAATCGGGCTCGCGCGCAAGATCCGCCGCCGTGACCGGACTGTCGCCCTCCAGGAGATCGGCCACCTCGTGCACGGTCTTGTCCCCGGCGTTGGGACCGACGCGCAGCGGGCGATAGGCTTCGGCTTTGTAATCGGGGTGGTAGCGCTGGAGCAGCGCGTCTTTCTCGGCCTGGGGAAACAGCGGAATGGTTTGGCTCGTCCGCGCGGCGCGGGACGCGTCAACCAGCGCGCGGGATTCGGTGATGGGATCGGCCATGAGGATCAGCGACTGAGCGTCGCGGCGCGGGCTTTCAATTCGGCGGGGCCGAGCGCCGCCACGCGGTCGAGGTCTTCGCGAAAACGCCCCTCCGCGATCTCCGTGACGCGCGCCTCCAGTTCATCGGCCGCGTGCGAATAGAGCGCGCCCTGCGCGCGGCGGGCATAGAGGCCGATCAGATTGGGCGGCATGTCGGCCACGCAACGGGTGATGCAGAGCCCGCACATATTGCAGCTCATGGTGAGGTCGGCCACCTTCTGAAAATCGCCGAATACCGCATACCAGATGCTGCTGCGGACATCGATGCCCTGCGGGCACACGCGATTGCAGGCGTTGCAGTTGACGCAGCGCGCCGACTCGGGATACAGCTCGAAGAGCTGCTCCTTGGCGTTGGTCAATTCGCCGATGCGGTAATGGGCCTGCGCGGCGGGATAGTCCGACATCATGGAGAACCACATCCCGTCGCGGACCGTGGTCTGGCATCCCAGGCCGTTCAGCAATTGATACTCGCCCGGCATTCGGTAGACCATCGCGCACGCCCCGCACGTTCCCCCCAGACACCCGATGCCGCGGATGACTTCGTGGCCGGTATGCCAGAGCGCCTGGATGACCGTGATACCCTCCGGCACGCGATGCGTCTTGCCCATCACCTCGATCGTGACGAGGCGGGGCGCCGGGCCGGTCTCCGGAGACAACTGAACGGTGGCGTGGTCGGTGCTCATGTGTCCTTACCCCAGCGGGGGCACCTCGCGCCGCTTCGGCGTCGCGTAATTGACCAGGTAATCGAAGAGCCGGACGAGACGGCTTCCCTGGCGTTTTTGATCGATCCAATGACCGATGAACCCGATGGTGCGGGCCAAGATGAAAAACCCGTTGAGGCTTTCCACGGGATAGCCCAGATCCACCAGCACCGCCGCGATCGTCCCGTCGACGTTGAGGATCAACGTGTCTTTCTTGGCGGTGGTGATCTTCTCGACCTGCAACGCAAAGTCCAAGTGCGGCATGGGAATCGCCAGGCTCTTGACGTACCCCACCAGTTCGGACACGCGCTTGTCGGGGTTCTTCACGCTCTTCACGCGATGCCCGATGCCGGGCACCGGGCCGACGTTCGCCTTCATGTATTCCAAGAAGGCCTCGGGCGTCAGCTTCTGATCGACCGCGTACTTAAACCACTTGCCGGCGTCGGTCACCGCCCCGCCGAAGCGCGGCCCGATCATCATCATGCCCGCCGCGACCGCCTGGGCCATGCCGATCCCCGCGCCCGCGGCGATGATCGTGACCAGCGCGCCCGACACGCACGGTCCGTGGTCGGCCGAGAGCATCACGATGCGCTTGACGATCTCGGCTTCCTGCGCCGACATGAGCTTCTTGTTCCACAACAGACCGATCACGTGCGGAATCTGATAGCCCTTGTTGATCAACTCTGAAGCGGGATATCCGTCGTAGCACGGCTCGTCGCCGCGGTCATCCGAAATCGTGGTCTTGATGAGCGGCTCCACCATCACGTCGCCGCTCTTGATCGCCTGGTCGATGCTCTTGGGCAAACGAGGCAACGACGCGGCGTCGGTTTCGGCCGCCGGCGCGATCACGCCGGTTTCGACCAGTTCGCGGTATAGCGCCTCGATCGCGGGGCCCAGCGCGCCGAACGTGTCGGGCACGATGGCGCCGGCCTTCCGCAGCGCGTCCACCTTGGAGCGCGCGCTCCCCTCGCCGCGCAAGCCTTCCTTCGCGCCGGCATGGCCGAACTTCATGCCCTTGGGCAACTGCTCCTGGCAAAACCCGGAGATCGTGGCCACCAGCTTGATCCGGCGCTTCTTGGCCCCGAACCAGGCCCCGGCCTGCTCTTCCAAATTGCCGCCCATCTCGCCGACGATCACCACCGCCTTGGTCTGCGGATCGTGTTCGAACATTTCGAGATAGCTGACGAAGTCCGTTCCAGGATAGGCGTCGCCGCCGATGCCGATCGCGGTCGTCACCCCGTCCGCGAACTGGCTGCAGATCCACATGATCTCGTTCGAGAGCCCGCCGGACTTGGTGATCACGCCGAACGAACCGGGACGATAGAGCTTGCTCAGGATCAGATTGTTGAACTCGCCCCCGATCACCCCCAAGCGGGCTTCGCCCGCCGAGAGAATGCCGATCGACGAGGGACCGTTGAAAATCTTGCCCAGCCGCTTGGCGTCTTTGGCCAGCAATTTCGCATCGCGCTCCGGCACGCCCTCGGTAATCATCGAGACCAGCCGGATCTTCGGATCAGCCAGGGCGTCCTGGGCCGCCTTGGTCGCGCGGTCGGCGCCCACGTAGATCAGCGTGGCGTTGATCTCGGGATGCGCTTTGGTCGCCTCGGAAATGCTCCGATAGACCGGCAGCGACACCAACTGCGCCCCGTAAGGAATTTCGACGGTCTTACCCGCGTCGGGAGGAAAAACGAACGCCACCACGTTGAGGGGCTTCTTGATCAGATGGCAGAACTCCCCCATCCGCTTGGCGGCGTTGGTGCCCGCGGGACCGCCCATGATGACGACGCGGGTGTCGGCGTTGGCCACGATGCTCATAACGAATCCTTCCCTGTAATCGCGAAATCGACGATGTCGGTCAGCGGGGTGTAGCGGTCGAAGACGTGGATGTTGAAACCCTCGTCCGCCAGCGCCCGCATCGCCGCAAGCCCCTCGGCTTCCTTGGGGCCGCCGCGACGCACCCAGATTTCGACATCTTTCAATTTGCCGTCGGCCTTGGCGCGTCGGAAGCCGGCGATGATGCCGGTAAAGGTTTTCTTCACGTCGGTGAAATTGGCGATCGCGCCGCCGACGATGATGCGCTTGATGCCCGGCAGGCTGCAGACCTTGTCGGTCAGCGCTTCCACCGCCCAATCCGGCGGGTCGCCCGAGTACTCGGCGTAATTGGCGAGTGTCCCCCCGCGCGCTACGACCGCGTCGGAGTAGAACACGCTGGCCCCCCCGCCCGCAGGCAGGAGCGCCGTGTCGCCGCCGGGAATTTCGATGAACTTCACCGAACCCTTCACGCGGCTGTCGATCTCCATGATCGCCCGCTCATCGCCGGTGTACGGGCGGCCGAACTCGGAGGCGAACGTGAAGTTCCAATCGGGATGGCGGAATCGCGCATCGCCGTCGAGGAGCGTCACCGCATCCAGCGCGACCAACTCGCCGCGGGCATCGAGCACCAGCGGGTTGATTTCCAAATACTGCGCGTCTTCCTGGTCGTAACATTGATAGAGCCTCTGCGCAAACTCCACCAC
>JBDSOK010000249.1:0-3777 GCA_039914845.1 Nitrospiria bacterium
GCGCCCCATCGCACCAGCGCCAATCCCACGCCCAACGCGATCACGCCCAGACTCACGCACCGCAGAATCGTTTCATATCGCGCCGCCAGGGTCTCGTTCTCCGCGGTGGGATGGTCCAGTCGTTTGAGCGCCTTATAGGGGCGCGAGGCGGTGATCTGCACCAGGCTGAGCGCCGCCGCCGCGCCCGCCACCAGCAGGGAGCCGAGGGAGATGCGGTTGGTCTGCATCACGTAGCCGGCGAGCACCGGCAGGCCGCCCCACGACACGGCGAACCACCGGTCGGTGTGAAATCGTCCGTCGAAGAGTTCGAGGTTGTACGCGAAGACAAAAAAGCCCTCGATCAAGGCCGGAATCAACAGCCACGGCACGTGGCGCAGGATGTAATAGAAGGCAATGGCGTACGCGATGAGCAGTGAGAGGCCCGCCGCCAGCCGCAGTTGCTGGGGAGAAAAGTGCTCGCCCCACGGTTTGGGGCCGTCCCCGGTTCCCAGCGCGTCGAGCGCGTGCGCGGCGATCCCTAAACCCAGCAGATAGATGACCAGCAGCGCGACCACCCGATCCCAGGCGACGGTGTCGGCCAGCATTCCGCCCAGCAGCGTGAACGACAACACCATCCCGGTATAGGGGGGAAAGAGCAGGCCGATCGCCGCCCGCCATGTGATCGGGCCCCTGCCCGGCACGAACCACTCCGAGAGCCGGTCAGTGCGCATCGGCCCAGGTGGGACCCGACCCGATGTCTACGCGCATGGGAACCGACAGGGGGTAGGCTCCTTCCATCTCCGCCTTCACCAGGGTCTTCAGCGCGTCGAGGTCGCGGGGCGCGACTTCGAAGACCAATTCGTCGTGGACCTGCAGCAGCATTCGCGCATCCAGTCCCTCGCGGGCGAGCCGGTGGTGGATCGTCACCATCGCGAGCTTGATGAGGTCGGCGGCGCTGCCCTGGATCGGGCTGTTGACCGCACTGCGTTCGCCGAACCCGCGCAGCGCGGGCGTCGCGCCGGCCAATTCGGGAATCGGCCGTTTGCGGCCCAGCAACGTGGCGACCGTGCCGCTGGTCCGCGCGGCCGCGATGGTCTGGTCCACGAACCGTTTCACGCCGTGATAGTGGGCGAAGTACTCGTCGATGTAGCGCTTGGCCTCGGCCTGCGCGACCCCCAATTGATCCGCCAGCCCGAACGCGGAGATGCCGTAGATGATCCCGAAGTTGACGGTCTTGGCGGCGCGCCGCATGGCGGGCGTGATCTCGCCGGTCGCCAGGCCGAAGATGGTCCGCGCGGTGTCGGTGTGAATGTCCCCGTCGCCGGCAAACGCCTCGATCAGGCGTTCGTCTCCCGAGAGATGGGCCAGAATGCGGAGTTCGATCTGGCTGTAATCGGCGGAGACCAGGACGTAGCCGGGATCGGCGATGAAGGCCGCGCGGATGCGAGGGCCCATGGGGCCCTTGATCGGAATATTTTGCAGATTGGGGTCCACGCTGGAGAGCCGGCCGGTGGACGCCACCGCCTGGTGATAGGTCGTGTGAATGCGTCCGGTGCGGGGCGAGATCAGCAGCGGCAAGGCATCCACGTAGGTGGACTTGAGCTTGGCGATCTGGCGATAGGCCAGAATCTCGGCCGGCAGGTCGTGATGCGCGGCAAGCTGGGTGAGGACGCCTTCATCCGTTGAGAAGCCCGTTTTGGTCTTCTTGAGCGGAGGGAGTCCGAGCCGATTGAACAGAATGTCGGCGAGTTGCTTGGGCGAATTGAGATTGAACTCGCCGCCCGCCAAGCTATAGAGACGCTGCATCATCCCGGTCAACTGGACGTCCAGTTCCTTGCCGAGTTCGCGCAAGAGATCGCCGTCCACCCGGATGCCGTGACCTTCCATCTGGGCGAGGACCGGGACGAGAGGCAGCTCGATGCGTTCGAGGACCTCCGTGTGTCCCTCGGTCGCCACCCGGGCGCCCAGTTCGCCGACCAGGGCGTCGGCCGCGTCGCACCAATCGGCGAGGCCGCCGGGCAGGTCGCAGGTCGCGGCGAGGGGACGCGAGAGATATTCCAGCGACACCGAGCCGAGGCGCTGATCGGGACGGTTGGGATTTAAGAGATAGGCGGCGAGCATCGTGTCCCACAGCCGCGCTCGCACGCGAAGGCCCCGCCGTCCGGCCCAGCCGACCAGCGGTTTGAGGTCGTGACCGCGAATCGTGATGCGCGGGTCGTCCAACACCTCCGCCAGCGGCGCTTCGAACGCGGCGGGCAGGGGCGTGGACCCCCACGGGGCATCCCCGCCGGGCGCCGCCACCCCGCGGACGTCGCCCGCGGCATAGGCGAGCGCGGCGAGGCCGGCTTCCACCGAGCGGCCGTCGGTCCACGCCGGCATCAGCGTGATCGCCCCCGATTCGCGCGCCCGCGCGAGCGCCTCCGCGAACGCGTGGGGATCGTTCACCGTGACGACGACCGTCGTCGGCCGGGGCGGCGCGAGACTGTTTAAGAGCGCGCTGAACTCCAGCTCGCGGCAGAGGGCCGTCAACTGCCCCAGCTCGGGATCGCGGCGCCGGAAGGTGTCGAGATCGAGGGTGACCGGGCAGTCCACGCCGATGGTCGCCAATTGCCGGGAGAGCCGCGCCTGCCCGGCGTGCTGTTCGAGCGCGGCGCGCAGCTTGGGTTGGGTGATGTCAGCCGTGCGGGCCAAAATGGCCTCGACCCCGCCCCATTGCGTCACGAGCTTCACGGCGGTTTTCTCCCCGATGCCCGGCACCCCGGGGATATTGTCCGTCGCGTCGCCCATCAGTCCCAACACGTCCGCTACCAGCTCCGGCCCCACGCCGAACCGCTCGCGCACCTCCGCCTCGCCGTAGACCTTGTCTTTGAGGGTGTTGTAGACCTGCACCTTGGGCGAGACGAGTTGGAGCATGTCCTTGTCGGCGGTCACGATCGTGACCGCCAATCCCTGAGCCTCGGCCTGCCGAGCCAGCGTGCCGATCAGATCGTCGGCCTCATATCCGCTCAACATGACTTTGGGGATGGCGAAGGCTTCCACCATCCGTTCGATGTAGGGCAATTGCGCGGCCATGGGATCGGGCATCGCGGGCCGATGGGATTTATAGTCTTTGAAGTCGCTGTGGCGTTGGGTGGGGCCGGCGGAATCGAAGACCACGGCAAGATAGTCGGGCCGGTGTTCGCGCACCACCTTGAGCAACATGGTCGTAAATCCATAGACCGCGTTGGTCGGCAGCCCTTTGGAGGTGGAGAGGTGGGGCAGAGCGAAAAACGCCCGATAGATGTAGCCGTGGCCGTCGATCAGGAAGAGACGGTCCCCCATGGGCGGCTAGGAGCCTGTCCATGAATGACCATCTGCTGCGTTGTCAGTCGGCCTTGCGTGCTCACGTACGAACCAGTACGCTCCGCGCGCAAGGCAATGCCAATGGCGATTTCCCAACCGGAGCGCCTTGCATCTAGCCATCCCTGAACAGGCTCCCCACTCCATTACTTAGGTTTAGGTGCGGGTCTGGTGGATTTACGGAAGCGCGCGCGTTGGGCGCGGAACCAGGCGACGGCACGCCGCCGTTGCCGGTCGATCTTGGGATGGCGCGTGGTGAACGCGACCAGCCAGCGGTGGGCGACGGCGCTTTCCTTCGAGAGGATGGCGAGGCCGATCAGGAGAAAGAGCACGCCCTGCAGGAACGGGAGGACGAGCCCGACGATCCCGAGCGCGATGAAGAACCATCCGAGGACCAGAATCCCGACGCGCTTGGCGAGGGACCGGCCGGAGCCGTTCGGAGCCCCGCTCTGCAAGCGG
>JBDSOK010000274.1:0-2853 GCA_039914845.1 Nitrospiria bacterium
GGTGCAGGTCACGGTGACGCCGTATACCGGTACAGTGTCCATCGCGACCAGCTCGCCGCTTGTGGGCACGACCTCGTCCTCGTCGGCCACCGCCGCCATCAGTCTCGGCGGGGGACACAGCGTGGTCACCGCCGCCGCGACGTTCACCGTGGCTCAGGCGGCCGCGCTGGGGATCGACGCCCCGGAATATTATGCGGGCGAGCCGGTCGCCTCCGTGCGGCTGGCGGCGACCTACGGAGGCGGTTCGAGATGGAGCTACGTCACGCGGAGCGGCCGCGAAGTTCCCATCATGCGATAACCCGATGATGGGGACGAGCGACCTGGACCGGGCTCCCGATACGAGCGCCTCTTCGGGATACCCGAGGTCCTTCCCCTGCCTCGCTTGACACGCCGCGCCGGTTTCCCCTATGTTCTCGTGTCGGTCGTCGCCCCAGGGTGGACGCCATCTTCGCTCACCTCATCAGGAGCACACATGGACACGTATTACCGGCCGGAGGATCTGGCCAAATTCGCGGATATGGGCAAGGGCAATTCCGAGTTGTGGGACAAGTTCATGAGTTACTACACTGCGGTATTTGCGGAGGGCGCGCTGAGCGAGCGCGAGAAGGCCTTGATTGCCTTGGCCGTCGCCCATGCGGTGCAGTGTCCGTATTGTATCGACGCCTATACCCAGGCCTGCCTGGAGAAGGGCTCGCAGGTCGAAGAGATGACCGAGGCGGTGCACGTCGCCTGCGCGATTCGGGGCGGGGCGTCGTTGGCGCATGGCGTGCAGATGCGTCACGTCGCGCATAAGCTGTCGATGTAGTCGTCTCGCCCGATGCCCGTCACCCTTCCGACGTTGAACGCCCGCGAAAGTCCGCTGGCGTCGGCAGCCGAGCAGTGTCGTCTCCTGGCCCGCGCCGAAACCTGCGCGCCGTTCGATGTTCCGTTGCGCGCCGCGGGCTTGAGCCCCCTGCGCGCGAGCGGGATTCGCGTGTTCCAGATCAATCTGGGCAAACTCTGCAACCAGACCTGCCGGCACTGCCACGTCGATGCCGGGCCTGATCGCCGGGAATCGATGACGCGCGAGACCGCCGAGGAGTGCATGCAGGCGCTGGCGGAGAGCGACATCCCGATCGTCGATATCACGGGCGGTGCGCCGGAGCTCAATCCCCACTTCCGTTGGGTGGTCGAAACCGCGCGCGGTCTGGGGCGGCAGGTGATGGATCGGTGCAATCTGAGCGTCCTGCTCATCCCGTCGCAAGACGATCTGGCGGAGTTTCTGGCCCGCCACGAGGTCGAGATTGTCGCCTCGTTGCCGTCGTCCCATGCGCCCCAGACCGACGCCCAGCGCGGCGAGGGGGTCTTCGAGCGGTCGATCGCGGCGCTTCGGCTCCTCAACCGCCGCGGCTACGGGGTCGAGGGCAGCGGCCTCACGCTGAATCTCGTGCACAACCCGGTGGGGGCGTTTTTGCCCCCCAGGCAGGAGGCGATCGAGGCGCAGTTCCGTCGCGAGCTTGAGCGACGGCACGGCGTGGTCTTCACGCGCTTGTACACGATCACCAATATGCCGATCAGCCGCTTTCTGGAATTTTTGCTGGAGAGCGGGAACTTCCACGGCTATATGGCGCGCCTGGCCAACGCGTTCAATCCCGCCGCGGCGGCGGGCGTGATGTGCCGCGATACGATTTCGGTCGGGTGGGACGGCATGCTCTACGATTGCGATTTCAACCAGATGTTGGAATTGCCGGTCGCCCCCGACGCGCCGCGCCACGTGCGCGATTTTCACGGCGGCCGCCTGGGCGGGCGCCGCATCGTGACCGGCAACCACTGCTATGGGTGCACCGCGGGGGCGGGCTCATCCTGCGGCGGAGCGATCTCCTCGTCGTAGGCTGCAGCGTCCTGCCCAAAATTCCCCTTCCCCCCTTGCGGGGGAAGGATGGGATGGGGGGGACCACGCAAACGCGGAGAGGGCATCCCTCCGGTCGAGGCGAACACTCTCGTGAAATAGCGTGAAGCTCATCGGATCGCCGCGGTGCGTCAACGGGCATCGCGGCGATTCCGCCTCTCGTTCAGGCCTTCTATGTCGGGTCTCAACATTTCTGTTCGACAAATGTGGCCGTTCAGGTCCCGGGGCCTCATGGGTAGCCGCACTCCGCGGCACGGCGCTTGCTCTCTCGTGGGACCGACGAAACGGGGGACGATGCGCACCTTACTGGAATTTCTCGTAGCCGCCGGCTTGGCGCTGCTGTTTCACTTCGGTCTTCGCCTTGAGCATGAAGCCTATGTCCTCTTCGGCGTCGGCGTGCTCATGACCCTCGCCGTGCATTTGATTCTGGATCGTGTGCACCTGCTCCACCAGCGGACCTACGAGGCCATCGGCCGCGTCACGCGCTTTGACGCCGCGCTTGAGCGCATCACCGATCCCGAAGGGCTCGTCAAAGGCCGCGCGGTGATCGAGACCGCGCAACACGTGCTGGCGCTCTTGGGGCAGGGGTCGATCCCGTTGACGGAGGGCGAGTATTACTATGAGGCGAGCCGGTGTCTGGATCGCTGCACGCGTAAGATTGCGGCCGTGAACTCGGTCGATATCACGGATTGGATGGGGAAGGTGCAGAAGCAGAATTACTATCGGGATCAGGTCCGGGCTCGTGAGCGCGGCGTGAAGATCGCGCGGGTGTTCGTGGTCCGCCGCAGCGATCTGGCCAATCAGGACGTCATCCGAACGATCCGGCACCAACAAGATGACGGCATCGCGGTGCGGATCGCGCTGTATGAGGACCTGGCGTTTTCGGGGCGTGAAGGGATTACGATGCCGAGCAACTTCGTGCTCTTCGACGGCCAGGTGCTCATCGCCCGCATCCCATTGCTCGG
>JBDSOK010000290.1:0-3045 GCA_039914845.1 Nitrospiria bacterium
TCAACCCCGACGCCCATCGCATCGAGGGACTGCGCGACGTGGGCTACGGCGTCGGCATCGCCCGGAAGGGGTGGCTTGAGGCCTCCGACGTCTTCAACACCCGCTCGGCCGCGGCGATGACCGACTACCTCGCCCGGCGCCGCGAGCGGCGCCCGGTGACCGCTTCATGACAAACTCCGGCCCCGTGCTCCGCGCGATGCGTATTGCGGCGATCGCTCCCCAGGGCGTGGAGGACATTCGCGCGCTGCGCCTCGACCCGGTGGCCGACGGGACGGATACTTCGATTCGGGATTTCATTCCCGGCCAGGCGCTCCACGTCCACGCGCCGTCGGGCGAGGCCTCGTACTTCGCCGTCGCGTCGCCGCCGGGGTCGCCGCACTACGACATCTTGGTCAAACGGGCCAATGGCTGCTCGAAAGAACTCTTCGACCTGCCGGTGGGCGCGACGGTTCGCGCGGCCGGCCCGCTGGGCAAGGGATTCCCCCTGGCGAAACATACCGGGTCGGACGTCCTGCTGATCGGTGTGGGCACGGGCATCGCGCCGCTGCGGTCGGTTCTCGGGTGGGCGCTCGAGCGCCGCGCGGACTTCGGCCGGCTCACCCTGCTCTACGGCGTTCTCACGCCGCCGCATTGGTGCTATGAAGCGGAATTTGCCGGGTGGCGCGCCGCGGGCGTCGACGCCAGAGTCACGGTCACCTCGGCGGGCGAGACGGCGTGGCGGGGAGCCGTCGGCTTCGTCCAGGACCTGCTCCCCACTCTCGATGTCTCCCCCGCGCGCACCGTCGCCTGTCTGGTGGGGATGAAGCCGATGATCGAGGCCAATACCGAGACCTTAAAGACGATGGGATTACCTCCCGAGCGGATTCTCTTGAATTTCTAGCCCGTCACGTCACCGCGCCCGAACACAGCACATGACGATCGACGTCTGCCTCACCCCGCCCCCGAATCCGTCCGGCGGCGAAACACTGGTCGTGGACGCCGCCGATCCCGCCTGTTACGCCAGACCCAGCGCCGCGCTCCTGGACGCGGGATCGGACGACCAGGTGTTTATCCGCCCCGGAATGTACGAAGATAAGATCTTCGTCGTGGACGGGTCGATCCGGCTGATCGGCGCGGGACGGGATGCGGTGCAGATTTTCAGCCGTCGCGGGGGGCCGCTGTATCTCCAACGCGTCCCCGGCGGCCTGATCTCGGGAATCACGTTTCGGTATGTCGGCAGTGACCAGCACTCGGCGATGAACGTGCTGGATTCGACGTGCACGATCACCCAGTGCCGTATCGCCGACGGCGTGCTCTCGGGCATCGTGGTCTACGGGCCGAATTGCCATGTCACGCTCGTCGAGAACGAGGTCTGTCGCAATCGCGAGTCCGGGATCTTCGTGTTCGGCGGCGCGCGCCCCTACGTCGCCAAAAACCTCTGTTACGACAATCACCATTTCGGGATCGCGGTCCGCGACCCGGAGACCCGCCCCGACCTCGTCCGCAACATCTGCCGCCACAACATGCTCAGCGGCATCCTCATGTTTCATTACGCCGAAGCGATGGTATTGGAGAACCGCTGCCACGACAACCAGCACTGGGGCTTCGTCACCACCCCCGAATGCCGCACCACGCCGGACCGAGACGAGTTGGTTGCGGCCAACAGCTTCGACGTCAACCCCCGTGGCCCGCTCACGGTGACCGACCAACCCTTGGCCGATATCGGCCGCTGACTTCCACGACCACTACCGAACTGAACACACCCCTCATTGAATTCTGTGGGTTTTGTCGTATCACCACCGCTTGCTTGTCTCCTTTTCGGCATCTTTGTTATACTCCCTTCGTTTTCGGAGCAACCCATGGCCGGCCCTCAGATCCCCCCACGACTCGACGGCACGCTCAAAAAGGGCCTCGTGATCGTTCACACCGGGAACGGCAAGGGCAAGACGACGGCGGCGTTGGGCCTGGCCCTGCGCGGTATCGGCTACGGCTGGCGCATCCTCATGGTGCAATTCATCAAGGGCAATTGGCATTACGGCGAGCTGGAGGCCGCGGCGCGGTTGGCGCCGGAGTTGACGATCCGGCCGATGGGCGAGGGGTTCACCTGGGACACCAAAGATCCGGCACGCGATGCGGCCAAGGCCCGCGAGTGTTGGGAATTCGGCGTGCAGGCCGCTCGGTCGGGCGAATACCGCATGGTCATCTTCGACGAGATCAATTACGTGCTGGCGTACGGGTATCTTCCGGTCGAGGAGGTGCTGACCTTCCTGGCTTCCAAGCCGCCGTCGCTCCACGTGGTTTTGACCGGCCGGGACGCGCCGAAGGCACTCCAGGAGGCGGCGGATACCGTGACCGAAATGCGCGAGATCAAACATGCGTTTGCAGTCGGCGTGAAAGCACAACAAGGGATTGAGTTCTAACGGCGTACCAGGGAAGTGGAAGCGGGAGTTCTCTCACGAAAGGAGTCGACGTATGGATCGTATGGGTCGGACACTGATCGGCGTGATCGCCGGATTCATCTTGGTGGGTGTACAGACCGGCGCGTGGGCGCAAATGCCGGGACATCCCCCGATGGGCAAGGAGGGGATGGGGATGGGTGGCATGAAGGGCCATTCATCGGCGCCGAGTCAGCCCGGCCATCAGGGCATGTTCTCCATGGGGTTCTTTCAAGAGGAGCTGGGCCTTTCTCCCGAGCAGATACAGAAATTCAAGAAGCTTCGCGGGGAATACGAGAAGGACAGCATCCGACGCAAGGCCGATATCCGGATCGCCGAGATCGAGCTGTGGGACGTGGTGGAAAAGGCCGATTCCACGCCTCAGCAAATCGAGCAGAAGGTTCGCGAAGTCCAAGGCAAGAAGACCGACCTGCGGGTTTTCCGCTTCAAGCAGATGAGCACGCTCAAGACCATTCTGACGCCCGAGCAGTTCGAAAAATTCCGCACGATGGGATTCATGATGTTCGGCGGCGGCCGCTATAAGTCGGACGGCATGGGCATGAAGGGCGGCATGGGCGGCGGAGGCGGGTACGGCGGAGGATACGGCGACCACGGAAGCGACGAAGACTAG
>JBDSOK010000314.1:0-9565 GCA_039914845.1 Nitrospiria bacterium
GCGATCGAGGTGGGGATCGCGCCGGGGGTGACGCCGTGGAGAAAGATCCAGAGACGCGACCGGCCGGGATACGCATCGGCCGCCACCACGTCGTGGATGCCGTCGCCGTTGAGGTCGCCGACCGCCACGGCGCTGAGATCGGTGGGCTGGTCGGAAGGAAACGTATAGGATGAGAGAATTTCCCCCACGCCGATTCGAGTCATCACCGCCACGGAATCGCGGTTTGCAAAGACCAGATCCGGAATCCCGTCCGTGTCCAGGTGACCGGACGCGACCGCCCGCGGCTCATTTCCCACCCGCACCGGCAACAAGGTCGGCCGGAACGGCCGCAGACCGGACCCCTCCCCCAGCAGAAGGCTGATTTGGCCGGAGACACGATCCGTCAACAGCAGGTCTTGCCATCCGTCCCGATTCAGATCCGCACTCGCCATCGTACTGAAATCCGAGTCCGATGTGCCGATGACCAGGCTCCCCCAGAAGATGAACAGGCCCCGGCCGCGTCCCTCCAGCAACGAGACGGTTCTCGACTCACGATTGAGCACCACCAGATCGGAGAACCCATCCGCGTTGAAATCCATGACCAGCAGGACCGAGGGACCGTTTTCCACCCCACAACCGACGGTGCCGGCGTAGCAATTGGCGAGATCACGGACGATACGCTGCGACATCACAAACCGGCCGTCGCCCCGATTGAGCCAGATCGTCACAGCGGGTTCCGCGGACGCATCGATCACCGCCAGATCGAGGGAGGCGTCGGCGTTGAAGTGGCCCGCGACAAATTCGCTCGGAATACCGAGTGCGTCGCATCCCACGGGCCTATCATTCAGGTCCGTCCAGGTCCGTCCCAGGGTCCCGCAGCTCATCGGGACGGGATTCCCCGCGGCATCCAGGTCCCCGAGACCAGCGGTCGTCGTTCGCCCCCAGATGAGGCCCATGCCCTGTTTTCGTTCCAGCCCGGCTCCCGCAGCCAGGTTCGCGACGTCCGATGAACGGACCGCGCCGACCGCGGCGTTGACCGCTGCGCGCTCGCCGGTTCGCAGACCGAAGGTGTATGTATCCAGATAGCCGACGCCGCTCGTTTTCATGACGAGGTCGCTTTGCGATCCCACCGGCACGGTCACTCCAGTCGACGGGATCGAAACCCCGGCGATGACGCAATAGCCGTCGCGTACCACACGGAGTTGGTCGCAGGGAACGAACTCCTTTGCGAGCGTGACACCGGCCGAGTCGTAACAAAGCCCGCCCCGCTCGGTCGTGTGGGCCGGACACCGTTGTTTCCGGAGCAGGGGATCGCCGCCCACGACGCCGAGATTCACCCCGGACCCGACGGTTCCGATGAGGGGATCGAGCGTGCTCACGACATCCACGGTGTCCGGAGGCGCGTTGTTGGCTTGGAGGCGGACCAGCGTCACGCCGTCGTCCATACTCTCCAGCAAAAGATTGCCGCTGTCGTCGGGCGAGATGACATCGATCGACACCATCCCGGGCGGCACGTTGAAGGCGATGAACCGTCCATCCCCCGTCGTGGCGCCAAGCGCCGATCGGGGCACGCCGGCAAAACTGAAGTAATAGACCCGAACCGCCGCGCCCGAGAACGGCAGGAGGCGAACGGTGATTCCTTCCGCCGGCAGCCCTGTCGTCCGGTCGACGACCGTGCCATAAATAATCCCTCCGGAGAGCGACGATGACCCCAGACCAATGCTCGACGCGAAACTCGTCAGCGCCGCGGTGGTGACGACCGAGAGGTTTTGCACCTTGGTCTGGAATTCATCGCTGGGAGCCGGCTTCAGCACCGCCGGTCCGGTGACGATTCGCTGATAGGTCGGAACATAATCGGCGGTCGGCCCTTCCACTTTCACGACATATTCGCTGGAACCGAGCAACGGCGTGGTCGCCCTCGGGTCATCGTCCTTCACCATCACCTTGTATCCCCCATCGGCATCGGCGACGAATACCTGGGGCGGAGGCGACGCCAATTCGGATTGAGGAACGCCGAGCGACGTGAGTCGGGCGGCAGGAACCGGGGCCAGGCCATCCTCGGTCATCACGCGACCCGACACGGGGCCCGTAAAATATCGATCCCGATTTTCCTCCCCCGACCGGCTGGTCGGCGCCAACGTCATCTTGACCGGCTGATACATGACGGCCCCTGCAAAAACCGGAGTGACGGCGGTCGCCGTGAATCGCTCGGGAAGTCCGGTCGTCGGTTGCTCCGCGGTCACGGACAGATACAGGGGAGACACGCCGACGGGGAGGTTGATGATCAGAAACCGCCCCTTTGCCCCTGTCTCCGCTTGATCCGACATCGGCACACCCGATTCATCGAGATACCAGATCGTCCCGATGTCGGCGGCAGTGCCGTTGGCGACGGCGCGGGCAACCCCGTCGCGATCGGTCACCCGAATGACCGCGCCTTTCAGGGGACCGCCGTCGCCGACCGTCACCTGACCGGCGATCACGGGGCGGGACTTATCCCACGCCCTCCCCCCGCCGCGCTCGGCCTTTAGCATTCCCTCTTGGGTTTGGATCGAGAAAAAGACGGTGAGGTCGGCGGCCTGCTGGGCCGCCAGTTGTGCGCGGTCCGCCCTGAACGGATAGTACGTCGTCACGAACCGCTCGTCACCGGTGAGCTTCGTAAGGTAGTCTCCATCCGAAGCGACGCAAAATCGAAACGCCGTCAGCTTCGAAAACTGCTGGGCGTCAACGGCGTCTTGGCTCGGCACTTCATCGTTGCAATCGCCCGCTTCGCCCAAGGACTGTCCCAGCACTTCGATCGTGATCGTCCCCTCGGCAATCGCCGTTCCCGCCGTATCGTTGATTTCCCCGGTCACTCCCATGATCGGGAGGACAACGGGCGCAACGAGGACCGTGCCCAGCGACACCTCGTCGGCAAAGCTCACCAACCGGGTTCCACCACGCCCCCCCGCCACGGCTTTTAAAAATACTTCGCCGGGCGGAACGTTGAACGCGGTGAATCCCCCCGAGGCAACCGTACCGCGAGTTTGGACGAAATCCGGCGTGCCCCCCAATCCGTTGTAGAAGAAATCCCCCAGCTTGCGGCCGGCGGCGTCCGTCGCCGCCAAGACCACATCCGCCAGAGTGGTTCCCTCGGGACTGAACACCCGCCCGCCCAATACCCCGGTGCCCGGGGTCTGGGTGATGTTTGCAGCGGAGATCAGGTTGAGCAAGTCGCCTCCGGAAATGATCTGGAGGTTCCCGTCGGCTCCCGACAGATTATCGAATCGCACCTGAAACCCGAAATTGTATGTGGTGACATACGGCACATCCCGCTCACCCGCCAGATTCGGCGATCCGGGGAAATCCTCCGTCCCGCAACCGGCGAGAAGAACGACACAAGCGATCAGTCCATAGCTCATAGCTGACAGGAAAGAACATGACCGCGGACTCCCCTGTGAGCGGTGAACCGTCATCCTAGAAGCTGTACTGGAGTTCGGTATAGACACGGGTGTGATTTTTGAAAAATCCGACAAAGTGGAACTGCCCGGGCGTGGGTTCTTCACCCGGTTTCGCATCGGAAATACTCCCCAACAGCACGTCGGACCCGACGCTGAGCTTGAGCTGCTCGGTCACGGCATATTCCATACGGGGCCGGATCAACCACTCGCGGTCGTTTTTGAACAACAACACCAGGGCTTGCGCCACCATGCGATTGTGCAAGAGCTCCTTCCGGCCGAAAAACCCATAGACCGTGTCGATCTCATCCTGAATCATGTTCGGCTCCCACCCCGCGATGCGATGCTGGAGCACCTGGAACGACAATTCGGTGGCGAAGAGCGAAAAATCCACCCCGGCGGCGTACTTCAGATAGTCTTTCCGCACCTCGCCGAAGAGTACATCGAACGTGTTGGGGCCCACTCGCCCCAATCGCGTCCCGAAAAACTTGTCTTCCACCCACGCCGCTTCGGCGTTGAGAATCACCCGGCCCAAGCTCTTGGACAACGTCCCGCCGAAAATCTGCAGGCGCCCGACGCGGGGCACGAATGTCAAATTGGGCGACAGTCCGAATTGGTCCAATCCCTCCAAATCACGAAAAGCGACCGGAAAGTCATCCCAGGTCGAGAAATAACTGGCGGAGAGGTCCCACCCGTCCATCAGCCGTGAAACCTTGAGCGCCCACTCACTGTTTTTGACCGTTGTGGCGGGTCGAATCATCCCCGGCAGGAAGCGGAACTGCTCCCATTGGCTTTCCCGGGCCGCGGGCTCGTGGGTACGCAGATCGGGGATCCAGATCAGTTCGAGCGTCGTGTCCCCCCAATAGAGGTCATTTTTGACCATCCAGAGGGGAATATATCGATCATTGACGTCCCGCAGGATGAACTCGTGGAAATCCAAGGGATTGATCTCATCGGTCACCCGCGCGCCCTCCACCACCCCCCAGCGGACGATCTGGCGGCCCGCCCGGATATCGAGGACCCGAAAGTGCAGGTCGAGGTAGAACTCGCGGAGTTCGATCCCGCTTCGGCGGATCTCGACGTTGCGGATATTGCCGATGCGGATCTGGGCCACTTGCTCGGGCGTCAATTGATCGGTCAGCACCGATTCGGGCCCCTTGCGGGGGCTTAAGGTATCGACATCCACCAGGTCGTAGGCGGCGTCGTAGTAGCCTCTCAGGCGCGCGTTGAGTTGCGCCCGGGGGCCGAACGTATATCGGGGTTCGAGATTGACGATATTGAGGACCTTGACGAGGGACGCCGGGCGATTGATCCGAAACGCGGTCTCGTTCCGCAGATAACCGTTGACCGAGAGATTGGAGAGGATGCGGGAGCGCAACGTGTCCGGGGCGTCCGGTTCCTGCGCTCGGGCGGGGGGGCCGGCTCCCCAGACGAGGCCGATGACGACGGGCAGCACGAGGAGCATCCGGATCAGCCTCAGGCCGCTCCGCTCCCTGCGATCCGAGGAAGGGCGAATTAAAATGTTTTGCTCACGGCAAACGACATCGTCAGCTTGCGAAAATTCCCGCCGGCTCGCACGAGATTGGCCAGCAACTCGTCCACGTCTTCGGTGCGGTCCAGCGACACGTTGGCTTCGTTCCGAGTCAGGTTGACGCCGAGTGACATGGTCAGATCCTCGCGAAACCCGTAACTGAAGTCCATGCCATAGGTCTTCGACAGATTCTTGCGGTAGACCAAGCTGGTTTGCGTTCGCCCGCCAACGATGGTGGATTCGGTGGTCGGATTCACATAATCGACCAGGCCGAGATCGTAGGACCAGCTCGCGCTGATCGCTTTCCAGAGCGTGCGGCTATAGGCGACGGAGACATTCTGGCTTTGGTTGACTTGATCGACGCGGTTGGAATCGTTGGCCGAGGCGCTGTAGTTCACCGACAGACTGCCCTGTTCCTTCAACGTCTGGCTGAGTGACAGTGAATACCCCCTATTGGAATTCCGCACGAAGCTTCCTCCCAAGCCGCTGGAGGTCCCGTAGGACAACCCCAGCGTGATCCCCGACGGGAGCTGGCCGCGCTTGCTCACCGACACGCCCAGCGACTGGCCGAGCGATTGGGGGCCCGAGCTGCCGTGGGCGTATGTGAATCGATACGAACCGCTCGCGCTGACCAGGGGATGGACCGTGTAATCGAACGACGTCCCGAGCGCCGTGCTGGTGCTGGCCGACTGTCGCCGGAGCAAGGAAAACCCTTCGTTGTGATCGGCGCTTCCCCGCAGCTTGAACGCCTCTTCGTTGACGAGCCAATACACGAGGCTGCCGCTCACGCTGGTCGAGACCTCGCTCACCGGATTGGTCTGCGCGGACGCCATGTTCGAGTCGTAACTCCACGGGGTCGCCCGCAGCGTCAAGCGATAGGGCTTTAAGCGCTTCTCCAGCGTCGCCACATTGTCCTCGGAGCTTTTCCGGAGATCCACCGCCTCTTTTTCGGTCCGGCCCGCGAGCAGGTCACGGGCCTGCCGATATTGTTTCAACGCCGCGGTGGGTTGACCGTTCTGGCCATAGAGAAATGCCAGATTCCAGTGCGTCAACGGCGTGCCGGTCCCGCCCGAGAGCTCGATGGCGCGTTCAAATTCTTTGATGGCTTCGAGAGATTTTTCCTGCTGCATGAGCAGTGTCCCAATCGAGGTGAGGGGTTCGGGCGCGTCGGGGGCCAGCTTCGAGGCCTCACGATACGCCACAATCGCCTCATCGCGCAGGGTTTGGGATTCATAGAGAAAGCCCAATTGAATGTACGGTTTCGGCGATCGTGGGTTGATCACGGCGGCGCGCTCCAGCATGGCCTTGGCCAGATCGTAGACCTTCAGATCGGTATAAATGGCCCCAATATTGAGCAACGGCTGATAATCATAGGGAAAGCGATCGACGGAGCGTGAAAATTCCTGGAGCGCTTCCTTCAAGCGCCCTTGGCTGCCCAACACGCCGCCGACCGTCAAATGTCCAAGCCCTTCCTGCTGGCGCGCAAGGAAATCAGCCGCCTCGGCACGGCGCTTCTGTGCCTCTTCGAGAAACCAATCGTTCGCTCCATGGCGAACGGCCAGGTCGAATTTCTGGAGGGCCGCGGTGTATTCGGCCTGCGCTTCGGGCAGATTGGCGGCATCGCGGGCCTGCTGGGCGCTCGACTGGAAGAGCAGGCCCAGCCAGAAATGGGCCAGACCGTATGAGGGCAGGAGCTCGACCGCCTTTTCGAAGGACTTGGCCGCCAGCAGGTTGTTGCCCATGTTGAACGCAGCCAGACCACGATTGAAGATGTAATACGGGTTCTGCTCGTCGAACACCACGGCTTTGCCGAACGCCTTGAATGCCGCTTCATAGTCTTTGCGCTGAAAGAGTTCGATGCCCTCGTCGAACGCCCGCCGGGCATCAAGGAGAAATCCCACCTCGAGGACCTTCCGCTTGGACAGGGCTTCTTCCAGGCCCGGCAGGCGTCGTCGCGCTTCGATGCCCTCCCGCCGCGGACCGACCAACTGCGCGACGCGGGAAAAGTGCTCGATCGCGAGCTCGAATTGGCCCTGGCCGGCCTCGATCTCGGCCAGGAGAAACAACGCGGGGTAAAAATCCGGATCTCCCTCCAACCCTCGCTTCAGGAGGCGCACCGCTTCGCCGGTATCGCCGCGCTTGGCCGCAAAGAGCGCGGCGCCGAAATTCGCCGCGGCATGGGTCGGCGACAGCACCCGCACACGCTCGAACGCCTGCAGCGCGGCGGCGTCGCGGCTGGTCCGCAGGGCCTCGTTGGCTTCCTGCATGAACTGCCGGATGACGGCCGCCTGATCCGCGTCACCCCCAAGTTGCGCCAGACGCCTGGCGGCAAACGTCACGTCGCCCGCCGCGGCACCGGTCGCCACCGCGGCGCGATAGGCCGTGATGGCGTCGTCGATGCGCCCTTCCCGCTCGGCCAGCCGCCCCAGATTGACCTGCGCCGGGAAGAACGCGGGATCCACCGCCACCGCCGCCTCCCACCGCGCACGCGCCTCGTCGTTGCGGCCGGCAATTTCCAGGACGGTGCCGAGGAGCAGGAGCGTGGGCAGATGCCGGGGAATGCGTTCGAGCACCGCCGTGAAATGCCCTTCGGCGGTGGGGAGATCGCGGACACGAAACGCCTGCGCCCCTTCCTGGAAGCTCCGCTGGGCCTCCTCGTAGGTTTCGGCATCGGGTCCGAGCTGATCCAGGCGGATACCTGCCTGCCGCCCGGCATCCGACTGCGCGGCCAATTCGACGGCCCTGCGGTAGGCTTCGATCGCCTCGCGGGGCCGTCGCGAGGCCTCGTATGCCTGCCCCAACGCCAGCCACACCGCCGGATCGGCGGGTCGCTCCTCGACCAGACCACTCAACCGCTCAATCGCCTCGGGAAGACGCCCCTGCTGCATGAAACCGATCGCTTCTTGAAGGGGATCCGGTGGGGTGCCGGTCTGGCTCCATCCCGGCGGGGCGGTTCCCCAGATCATCGCAACCATCACCGGCATCCCGATCCACACCGAACGCCTAAAACCGGTACGGGATTTCATCGCATACGGCTCATGATCTCCCCTGACGACCGCAGTCATCCCCCACCGTCCGAACGCCGGCCATCTCCCCTCTCGTTGACCCCCACACTGCTCGCTTCATTCCCTGAGAAATTCAATGGTTAGGATCCGGTCAAGCCGGCGAACCCCACCGATGCCACAGCATACCGTGGGAGACCATCGAAGGGAAGGAGGGATAGGAAA
This sequence comes from Nitrospiria bacterium, assembly GCA_039914845.1. Lineage (GTDB taxonomy): Bacteria > Nitrospirota > Nitrospiria > 2-01-FULL-66-17 > 2-01-FULL-66-17 > 2-01-FULL-66-17. The sequence goes on from JBDSOK010000314.1 coordinate 8,172, forward strand.
CGTGATACATAAAAAAGGGGGAGCCCAAGACTGGGCTCCCCCCGTGAAGCTACTACTACGCGTCGTGCCTTACGGCAGGACGTTGAACGTGGTGCTGGCGGCCGGAATGTGCTGCGGATTCGCCAGTGTCGGCAGGCCGGGCCAATCGAACGTGTACGTCACGCTCTCCTGGCTGACCGGCAGGCTGTGCGGGCTGCAGTTCAAGCAGGACATGAGGAAATCGCCCGTCACGTTCTGCTCGACCAATTGCGTCAACCCGAAGTTCGCCGGCGACGTGCCGTTGTGCGTCCCGTCGTCGTCCGCTCCCAAGAAGCTGAAGGAGTGGCCGTTGGTCTCACGAATCCATCCACGGAGGCCGTTCTCAATCGCCTCTTTGTAGAAGATCGTGCCGTCATCGGCGGTGCCATACATGCCGTCGGCGCCGGGGCTTGAAGCACAATCGCTGTTCTGGTACACGATACCGCTGACCGTCGTGGTGCCGACGTTGGTTCCGGCGCAGACCACGTAGACTCCGGTGTTCTGATCCGGATCACCGAGCGGATCGAGAACGGTTACAGCGGCGTTGTTTCCCGTCCCGCCGTTGAAGCGAGCCGGATTCAGATCGCGACCCATCCTCTTGAGGACGCTGTCGCCCAACTGACCCTGGAAGTTCGAGTTGTACACGATGGCCATGTTCTTGCCACCGCCGTCGATCGCACCGCCGCCGACGTTGCAGTCATCTTCGGCGTAGGTGGAACCGCGCGAACCGCAGATCACGTATGCATACGGATCGGCGCCTTCTTCCGAATGGACATTGGGACCGCTGTAGACCCGGAACTGGCTCATCAGCGTTTGTCCACCGCCCTGACCGCTGGCCTGGTCGTCGAATTGCGACAGACGATCCTCGATCAACGCCGGCAGTTTCTCCAGATCGTTGAGCGTGACCAACTTGAGGACCTTGCCGCTGTTCGTCAACGCGCCCTGGGTATCCAGACGCGTGGACTGGGTGATCTCCACGGCCACACCATCGGCGGTATCCGTGTTGGCATCCGCGCTCTTCACGACCCAGAGATGCGTTCCACCGACACTATCCTCGGTGACGTAGAACTCGCACCAACCGGTGCCGCAACCATCAGACGCGCCGCCCGGAGTGGCAGAGAACGCGCCGTCCAGATTACTCATCGCGCGCCACCGAACCTTCGTGGCCTCGCGGGAAAAACCAACCGATGACCGCAGATTCTGGGCAAAAGCGCTGCCCGATCCGCCGGCCGTGTACTTCACCATCAGGGTGTCCACCCACGCCTGCCGCTCATGCGGCCAGTAGCGCGGGAATTTCCCGGTGGTCAACGGCTCGCCGTGCGCATCAGCCAAGGCCAAAATGCCGTTCAAACCTGACTCGGCCGAGGCGTTCGCCA
>JBDSOK010000320.1:0-3092 GCA_039914845.1 Nitrospiria bacterium
CGCCGTGAAGTGATTGAACCGCTTGGGCTGACGGTCAGCGAAGCGGCGAAGGCGCTGGGCGTTGGGAGGCAGGCCCTTTCGAGCTTGCTCAATGAGAAGGCGGCTCTGACCAGTGATATGGCTCTGCGCGTCGAAAAGGCGTTCGGGCCGAAGATGGAACACCTCATGCGGATGCAGCTGGCCTACGAGTTAGCTCAAGCGCGCAAGGAAGAGCGCTCGATCGGCGTCAAGCGTTATGTGGTGAAAAAGGGGGGCGCGCATCTGGAATTGTGATAGAACGAGAAAATCGTGACGGATTGGACTTCCCAGGATTTAGTGGACAGCTTGGCGACGTAGTGCGGCCGCTTCAAATTCCTCGGGATTGACGCCACTCAAATGACTATGGCGACGCGTTTGATTGTAAAACAAATCGATGTACTCCGAGATATCGGCCGTGGCGATATCTCGGTTCTTATAAATTCGTTTCTTGATCCGCTCTTTCTTCAGGCTGCTAAAGAAAGACTCTGCAACCGCATTGTCCCAGCAGTTTCCCCGCCGACTCATGCTGGGCTCCAGATGGTTGGTTCGACAAAAGCGCCGCCAGTCATCGCTTCCATACTGCGAGCTTTGGTCGGAATGAATGAGCGTTTTTGGGGGGGCGACGGCGCCGCACGGTCATCATGACGGCATCGAGGACCAGCGCGCGGGCGATCGTCGGCTTCGTCAACCACCCGACAATCTTGCGGAAGAGCAGGTCCATGACCACCGCGAGATACAGCCAGCCTTGCCAGGTCCGAATGTAGGTGATATCCGTGACCCAGGCCGTATTCGGCTTGGCCACGGTGAACTGCCGCTGCAAGACATTCGGAATCGAGGCGGCAGGCGTGGTCCCCGAGGAGCGCCGCGGTCCATAGCCACGCACCGCCCGAATGGTGTTGATCCGCATCAGTCGCGTCACGCGATGCTTGCTGCAGGTCTCTCCCGCTTCACGAAGGTCGAGAAAGACCCGCGGCGCGCCATAAATGCCGTGGCTCGCGGCGAACGACGCGCGGATCAGGCGAAGGAGCCTGGCATCCTCTCTCCTCGATTCGAGATCGGTTCCTGCAGCCACGCATAGTAACCGCTCGGGGCGACCGCCAGCAGCCGGCACATCGTCTGAACGCTGTACTGACGCCGATGGGTCTTGATGAATCCGTAAAGCCGGCGAACCTTCCCCGCACTCAGTCGTGTGGCCATTGATCATCCTCTGCGCCTGCTACGTTATAGCGTGTCCACTAAATCCTGGGAAGTCCAGGGTGTCCGCTTCTACCCACACAGGAGAGAAGGCGCACCGGATGCAATCAATCCTCCACCCGGGTTAGGGATGTTGTTCATGAGGGGGGGCATGGCGCCGCGAGACTCGCCCGTTCGAGTAGGATCCCGCTATCCCATTGCCTGCGCGGTATACCCCCTCATCGGGATGGAGCGGCCGTGACGGGCGGGTGTAGGCTTGACTCACCGCCGAGGTGCGGCGCAAAAACCTGGGCTGGGCGTACCGGCCCGCGAGGTTCACCGGGAAGAAAGGAGGCCCGACCATGCGAACGCTGAGCGGGATCATGTCGACCGAGTTGAAATGGGTCAATCGGGGGGAGACGGTGCGCGCCGCCGCGGGGGTCATGACCAGGCTCCGAATCGGCAGCGTCCTAGTGGGAGGCGAGGGGCCGCCGGGGATTGTGACCGAGACGGATATCGTCCGCCGGGTGGTGGCGGCTGACCGGAACCCGTGCGCGACCTTTGTCGAGGAGATCATGAATCACCCGCCGATCGCCCTGGATGAGCGACGCTCGATCGAAGAAGCCGGCGACCTCATGGCCGAGCACCGGATTCGTCACGTGGCGGTGACCCGGGGGGGTGAGGTGATCGGCCTGGTTTCAGTGCGCGATCTCTTGTCCCGGGTGCAGCTCCTCGATATCTCCGTCGAACGCATGATGTCACGCTTGCCGGTCGTTGTGCCCATCGACGAGACGGCGCGAAACGTCGCCGCATTGATGACTCAAGCCGCGGTCAGCGGCGTGCTCGTTTCAGGGCACCGGATGAGTTCTCGGCCGTTGCACTTTCAAGGGCTGGCGCGACGCGACCTCGTCGGCATCGTGACGGGGACCGACATCGTGCAAGAGATCGTGGGGCGGGACCGAGATCCCGGCGTCACACGGGTAGCCGACATCCTGAGCCCTCTGCTCCAGACCATCGATGGCCGCGAGCCAATCGCCGCTGCGTTTCACCTGATGGCCCTAGAAGAGCTGCGGCACGTGGCGGTGACGACCCACGATGAGATCACTGGACTCCTGTCAGTCGAGGATGTCTTCGAGCCGGCCTGGCTCCATGTGGCCGCCTCGCCGCTGCGACAGGGGCGGTCGTGAGCGAGCCGCCGGCCGGTCGTCTGGAGGAGATGGTCACAACGGAAGGAGGGCTGCCGACAGTCAAAGCGGTTATGGCCACCGAAATCCAATGGGTGGTCAAGGGCGCGCTGGTGCGGAGCGCGGCGACCGTGATGGAGCGGTTCCAGATCGGAAGTGTCCTGGTCTCCGGTGATGAAGGGGTTCCGATCGGCATCCTCACCGAAACGGATCTGGTGCGCAGGGTGATCGCTGCGGATCTCCATCCCTGGGCGACGCGGGTGGAGGCGGTGATGACGCCATCGGTCGTTACGGTCGATGAGAAGCGGTCGGTCGCCGACGCGGCCGGTCTCATGACCGGTCGAGCGATTCGTCACCTCGCGGTGACGCGCGACGGACGCGTCGTGGGCATGCTCTCCGCGCGTGATCTGCTTGGGATCGAGACGCCCTCCCCTGCCCTGGTCGAGGGAGCGATGATGAGATTGCTGGCGACGATCCACCTGCACGCCACGGTCCGAGACGCGGCGGCCCGGATGGGGGAAGCTTCGGTGGGCGCCCTGCTCGTGACCGGGCGTCGCGCCAAGCACCGCCCGGGGCAGTTGAGCGCAGCCCGGCAGGGCGATATCGCGGGCGTGCTGACCGAAACCGACCTTGTTCGCAAGCTCGTCGCGACCGACCACTACCCGTACGTGACCACCGTCGCGCAGGTGATGGAAACGCCCCTCCGCACCCTCGGCG
>JBDSOK010000327.1:0-5525 GCA_039914845.1 Nitrospiria bacterium
CGCTCCTCGGCCGCCACCGCCGCCGCGAGGTCCTCACCCAATTCGCCGGACGCCTGAACCCGGAGAAACACCTGCCACGCCGTCACCGCCGGATCGAAATTCACCGTGTCGTCCTCCCGCTAATCCCCCAGCAACTCGCCGACGGGCTTCAAATCGTCCACCTGATCGCACACCGTCTTGACGGCCATGATGATCGGGACCCCCAGCAATAACCCCCCAGCCCCGCCCTCCATCGCGTCACTCCGGCCGCTCACGGGGCCGGCTCGGCGGACGACACACGGCGGCGGTCGATCCACTCCACGATCAGCGTTTCGTCGGCCTTGGTCACGCCGGGCATGCTGCGCAGCAGGCGTGAGTCCGCGAGCGCGCGGAGCTCGTCGAGTGCATCGCGGCGGCGGTAGGCGTCGATCAGGAGCGCGAGGTCGGGGGAAAATCCGCCGGCGATGAGTTGCCGGACCTCGGGGTCGGCCTGTCGGAGTTGCTGCTCATAGGCGGCGAAGGTGCCGGTGTCCAGAATCTCGACGATTTTGGAGGCGAGGTCGGCGCCGATTCCGGCCAGGGATTCCAGGCGGCCCTGGGCGGCCAGGCCCTCGATTGGGGCGGGGTACGCCCAGACGGAACCTGCACCGCGCCGGTAGGCTCGAGCCCGATACGGATTGTCTCCCTGGGCTTCAAGCACCTGGGCCATTCGGATCAAGGCGTGCGCCACTTGGCGGTTGCGCTCGGGGGGGGACATGGGGGGCACGATAGCACAAAACCTCTCCCCGGTGTGGTCTTCCGATGCAGGGAAGGCCCTCCTCCTCCCCGACACAAGCCGACCACCCCGGGGAAATGATGAGGAAAAATCAATCCCCGCTGAGCCCCATAATGTGCAACACCTATACCATCAGCCGGCAATCGGCCACTGGACTGGATTTCCTCCACAGGTCGCCCACGGACGCCCAATGGAGCGGGCGTCGCCGTTAACTCCCATACGGGATATCTGCGCGTCGAGGTCTCCAGGACTTTTAGGCAGTTTTTTTCACTTTTTCTCGTGCAAACACGGCGCGCGCCGTTCGTCTGAGGACGATCATCAGGGCAGAGTTGACCCCTCATCGGTGAACCGTTACAATCGAGCCTTCGATTGGACAGAGGACCTGTGCCCACCCCCGACTTCGTCCACCTTCACGTCCATACGCAATACAGTCTTCTGGACGGCGCCAATCAGATCGATCGGCTCGTCCGTCAGGCTGTCTCCTTCAAGATGCCCGCGATCGCCATGACCGATCACGGCAATCTCTTCGGCGCCATCGAGTTCTACCTCAAAGCCAAGAAGGCGGGAATCAAACCGATCATCGGCTGCGAGATGTATCTGGCGCCACAGAGCCGCTTGACCAAAGACAGCGGAGGCGGTGAGCAGGATGACTCGTTCGACGCCGCCAGCAAGGGGCAACACACGCCGTATTACCATTTGATCGTCCTGGCTCAAGATGAGGTCGGGTATAAAAATCTGATGAAGCTGGTCAGCCTGGCGCATCTCGAAGGGTTCTATTACAAGCCGCGCGTGGACAAGGAACTGCTCGCCCAATACAGCAAGGGGCTCCTGGTCACCAGCGGATGTCTGCGCGGCGAGATTCCCTTTCTGCTCAATCAGGGTCTTCGCGACGAGGCGATCCGCGCCGCGGGGACGTATCAAGACATCTTCGGCAAAGAAAACTTCTTCCTTGAAATCCAGGAAAACGGGATCGAGCAGCAAACGCGGGTCAATCGCGATCTGGTGGACTTAAGCCGCCGGCTCGACATTCCCTTGGTGGCGACCAACGATTGCCATTACCTGGAGCGCCGGGACGCGCGCGCGCACGACGTCCTGTTGTGCCTCCAAACCGGGAAAACACTCAACGACCCGAAGCGCATGCGCTTCTCGACCGAGGAACTCTACGTCAAATCCTCGGAGGATATGGCCCGGCTCTTCGGCGAACTGCCCGATGCCCTGCTGCAGACGGTCAAGATCGCCGAGCGCTGCAACCTCACACTCGACTTCGACACCTTCCACCTTCCCCATTATGACGTTCCTGAGGGAACGACCCGCGAAGATCATATGCAGCGGCTCGCGGCGGCGGGCCTCATGGAGCGCCTGAGGGCGATGGAGATCGCCCCGGCGGCGCCCGCCGTGTATGAGGAACGGTTGCGCAGCGAGCTCAGTATGATCAACGCGATGGGGTACGCCGGATACTTCCTCATCGTGTGGGACATCATCGACTATGCGCGGACGCACGGCATCCCCGTCGGTCCCGGCCGCGGGTCGGCCGCCGGCAGCCTCGTCGCGTACGCGTTGAAAATCACCGATATCGATCCGATCCGCTACGGCCTGATCTTCGAGCGCTTTCTGAACCCCGAACGCGTCAGCCTCCCCGATATCGACATGGACTTCTGCATGGACCGGCGCGGCGAGGTCATTCAGTACGTGACCCGGAAATACGGCGCCGATCACGTGGCGCAGATCATCACCTTCGGAACCATGGCGGCCAAGGCGGCGATTCGCGACGTGGGACGCGTGCTGGATATCCCCTACGCCGAGGTGGACAAGGTCGCCAAGCTGGTGCCGACGACGCTGAATATCACCTTGGAAGACGCGCTGGCTCAGGAGCCGCGGCTGAAGGAATTGACCCAGACCGATCCCCGGATCGGCGAACTGGTCGCTCTGGCTCAGTCGCTCGAAGGCCTCGCCCGCCACGCCTCCACTCACGCGGCGGGCGTGGTGATCTCCAAGGAGCCCCTGACCGAGCACGTGCCGCTCTACCGCGGGGTCAACGGCGAAACGGTGACCCAATTCGCCATGAGCGAGATCGAAAAGATCGGCCTGGTGAAGTTCGACTTTCTCGGCCTCCGGACGCTGACCGTCATCGACCGCGCGGTCACGATGCTCAACGCGCGTCGGGAGGGCGCTCCGCTCACCGCCGCCGCCCTCCCGCTCGACGATCCGGAGACGTTCGCCCTCCTGTCCACCGGCCGGACCACCGCGATCTTCCAATTGGAAAGCGGCGGGATGCGCGATCTCCTGGTCAAGATGCGCCCCGAGCGGTTCGAGGACTTGATCGCCATTTTGGCGCTGTACCGGCCGGGCCCGATCGGGAGCGGCATGCTGGATGATTTCATCAAGCGCAAACGCGGCCAAACCAAGATCCAGTATGAAGTGCCGGAGTTGGAGGAGCTGCTCAAGGAAACCTACGGCGTCATCGTCTATCAGGAACAGGTGATGAAAATCGCCAACCGCCTGGCGGGGTTCTCGCTGGGCGATGCCGATCTGCTGCGCCGGGCGATGGGCAAGAAGCTCCCGGAAGAGATGGACAAACAGAAAGCCCTGTTCATTTCCGGCTCGACATCCAACGGCATCGACCCCAAAAAGGCGGAAAAGATCTTCGACCTGATGGCCTATTTCGCGGGATACGGCTTCAACAAGAGCCACAGTGCGGCCTATGCGCTGATCACCTATCAGACGGCGTATTTGAAGGCGCATTATCCGCTGGAATTCATGGCGGCCCTGCTGACGAGCGAAATGGGCAATGAGGATAAGATCGTCCAATACATCGGCGAATGCCGCGCCATGGGGATCTCGATTCTGCCGCCCGACGTCAACGAGAGCAACGAGGGCTTCACGATCGTAGACCAGGCGATTCGTTTCGGCCTCGTCGCCATCAAGAACGTCGGCGCCGGCGCCATCGAATCGGTGCTCGAGGCCAGGCGGGCCCACGGACGGTTTCGATCGCTCGGCCAGTTTTGCCGCGAGGTGGATCTGCGCAAAGTGAATCGACGGGTGATCGACGGCTTGATCAAGTGCGGGGCCTTCGCCTCGACCGGGGCGCGCCGCGCCCAATTGATGGAGGTACTCGACCGCACGATGGAAGCCGGCGGGTCCACCCAGGAGGAACGGCGCCGGGGACAAGCCACGTTATTCGCCGGCCCCACGGGCGATGCGCCGGAGGAGGACGCCTTGCCGGAGGTGCCGGAATGGGACGGTCCGTCCCTCGCGCGAGCCGAAAAAGAAAGCTTGGGATTCTACATCACCAGCCACCCGCTCGCCCCCTACGCGCCGGATCAGGAGCGCCTCGGGGTCACCGCCACCGACCGGCTGGGGGATCTGGGCGATGGAGCCGAGGTGCGAATTTGGGGCGTGATCGCGTCAAAAAAAATCACCACCACCAAAAAAGGCGACCGCATGGCCTATGTGCGCGTCGAGGATCTGAGCGGGAGCGTGGACGCCATCGTCTTCCCCGATCTCTATGCGTCGGCAGGCGTCCAATTGGCCTCCGACCAACCCTTGCTGATCGAGGGAACGGTCGACCAAGGCGACAAGGGCACGAAACTCAAAGCCACGCGGATCACGTCGCTTGATCGCGCCCGCGAGCGCGCGGGAGGCCACCTCGAAGTGGTGCTCGACGGTGTGGCCGTCGACACCCTGCGGAGTTTGAAGGCCACGCTTGAGCGTCACAAAGGCGCCTATCCGGTTCGGCTCCGCGTCATGGTCCGCGAGCACCGACGCGAGTCGATGATTCTGACCGACGATGCGCTGCGGGTCGATCCCAGCCAGGCGCTGATCGATGAGATCGAGGCGGGAGTCGGCAAGGGCGCGGCGGCGGTCCGCAGCGACACGTACTCCGTCGGCAAGCGAACCCATTCGATCGCCCGCGAAAGCCGCAACCTGTACCGGACGACCCGCCCATGAGCGACTATATGGATTTCGAGAAGCCCTTGATGGAGCTTGAGGAAAAAATCGAGCGGATGAGGGGCTTGTCCAAGGATCAACCGAAAAACCAGGACGACATTCACAAACTGCAGAAGCGCGCCCAGCAACTCCGGCGGGACATCTACGGTCGGCTGACCCCGATGCAAACGCTCCAAATCGCCCGACATCCCAACCGCCCCAGCACGCTCGACTATCTGACCTATCTGATGCCGGACTTTCTCGAGTTACATGGCGATCGGTGCTTTGCCGACGATGCCGCGATCGTGGGCGGCATCGGGAAGCTGGACGGGTCACCGGTCATGGTGATCGGCCATCAGAAGGGCCGCAACGTGAAGGAACGGATCAAACGGAACTTCGGCATGCCTCACCCGGAGGGATACCGGAAAGCCCAACGGCTGATGCAGTTGGCCGAGCGGTTCGGCCGACCGGTCATCACGTTCATCGACACGCCCGGCGCATATCCGGGAGTCGGTGCGGAGGAACGGGGCCAATCCGAAGCGATTGCCACGAGCCTGCGGCTGATGGCGGAACTGACCACGCCCATTATCGCGGTCGTGATCGGCGAGGGTGGGAGCGGCGGTGCACTCGCCCTGGGAGTCGCCGACCGGATTCTGATGCTGGAACATTCGGTCTACTCGGTCATCAGTCCCGAGGGCTGCGCGGCGATTTTATGGAAGAGCCCCGACAAAACCGCGGACGCCGCAGAAGCCCTGAAGATGACCGCCAAAGACCTGCTCGCCCTCGGAATCGTCGACGAGGTGATCTCGGAGCCCGTGGGATGCGCCCATCGCCACCCCGAAGC
>JBDSOK010000072.1:0-2834 GCA_039914845.1 Nitrospiria bacterium
CCGAAGATCGTGTTCTGTGCCTCGGCGTTGCTGTGGACATTATAATGACACTCATGGCAGAGCGCGCCCGTCCGCTGCAGGTGATACATATGGAGGTTGGACTCCCAACTCAAGAGACGATTACCGAACATCGCCGCGCCCGTTGTATCGGCGGGATCCGCCGGGACACCGAAGAAGTTGGTCCACTTGCTGACTTGGGGGCCGCACGGCGGGTAGGGGCACGGGACTCCCGGACTGGGATCGAACGCCTCTCTCGCATGACACTGAAAACAGAGCAGGAAATTGTCCCAGTGACTTGGGTTGAACCCGTCATCTCTAAAGTTCCGTGAAGAGTTGGCCACATCGGTGTTATAGGCCGCCCTCAAAATGCGGATGTACTTGGAACCATGAGGGCCGATCGGATTGGCGCTGCGTTCGGTATCGTATTGCTGCGCAATGCCGAGATTTTTGATGTCACCGGGTCTCACCGTGTTACTTTCGGTAATGGGGCCGAGAAACCGCGACTCCTGGATGGTCGATCCCGATCCCTTATAGGCGTCGTAGTACTCGTTGTTATGACAATCGGTACATTGAATGGTGATTGTTTGAGGATCGCGTCCGCCCGACCACGCGGCCAACTGATTCTTGAGCGCCTCCGTGCCGTTCCGGCCGCCGGCGACGACCGGGTGGAAAGCCTTATGTTTTCCCGGCCCGACATAGCGTTGGCCGTAGGTCGGATCGACAGGACCCCAAGGAAGTCCGTTGACGTAACTGGCATCGGGTCCGCCCGACCGTTCGTTGGCGGCCGTTCCGTACGTCGCGAATTCGAGCCGCTTGTTCGAAAAACCCGCCAGGCTGAATTGGACGTTTTGTGTCACCACTTGCGGATTGGAGCGGTAGATCGTGTCGTTCGGAAAACGGTCGCCTTGGAAGATCGTCGTGTAGCTGTTGCCGTGACACCGGAAGCAGACTTCATACACGTACGGCCGATTTAAGTCCGCCGACGTGGTCTCGATCACCTTGGCGTCGAAGGTGATGCCCTTGATGCCGCGCAGGCGGTTTTCGCGCACCACCTGGTGCGGGTTGTGGCAATCGACGCACTCAATGTGGGCGCTGTCGGGGTGGCTGCTCCCGGGGGGAAATTCGTTGCCGGCCGGCGGGTTTTGGCTCACGAGTTCGACACCCTCCTGCGATCGCGCGACGAAGACCGGCTCATGACCCTGCGCGAACTGGAGGTTCATCGCGCTGCCGCACTTGGGGAAGGTGGGACAATTGCCGACGCCGATGTCCTTGGAAAATTCTTTGTACACGTCGGGCGCGGGGCGGCCGGTGCCCGCCACGAAGCGGGGATTGCCCGCGGTCGTGGGATCGCCGGCCACGAGCGTCCCCGAGGCCGTCGGCTCGACGTTGGGCGCGTGACAGAGATAGCACGTGCTCTCGATGCCGTCGGTGCCCGAGGCGTTCACGCCTTCGCGGTGCAGGCGCTTGGCGCCTTGAATGGTGTGCGGGTCGTGGCAATTGCGGCAGGCATATTCCGCCACCGTGTGGTTGCCGTCGAAGTCGTAGCCCGAGTTCACGTTCGACGGGTCGTTGTTCACCAACGGGTACTGGCTGCGGATCGCCGGCGCGATCGCGTGCGTGCTGTCGATCCAGCGCGGCTTGTCGTGGCAGAAGAGGCAGAGAATCTGCTCCGTCGGCGCGTTCTTCGCCGGGTCCGGGTTATTGGTTTCCTTGTGGAACCAATTGGCGCGCAAGAATTTCGGGTAATTGACCTGGTGCGGGTTGTGGCAGGAGGTGCACTGCACCGAATCGTACTTGGCCGGATCGGCCCCGGGATAGAGGCGGAGCGGCGACAGGCTCGTCGGCGCACTCACCTTGTCGGGAGACTGAAGTATCGGCGACGGCGTGACCAGTTCCTGATCCTTGCTCACCAGCGCCTGATCGTAGGTAAAGGAGATGGGATGATCGTTGCGCAGATCCACGCCCAGGCGGCGCGTATCCCCGGTCAGATCACCGCTTCCGGCCGGAATCGTCCCGCCGGGTCCCAGGGTGCCGGTCATCGGCACACTGCCTTTATAGCCGCCCGAGCCGGGCGCATTGAGCAGATTGCCCAACGCCACGGTCCCGTCATGACACGAAAGGCAGAGGCGCGAATAGCCGGTGGGGCGTTGGCCCGCGGCGTCGTTCAACGTGCCTTCGAATGAGAAGCTCCAGACTTGATCGTAGAGTTGATAGGTCCGCGCCGATTGATACTCCAGGTTGCGATTCCAGATCGGCGCTTTGAATGTCGCGCCGGCCGCACTGGAGCCGTGGGGCGTATGACAGAACACGCAGATCTCGCTGGTCCCGGCCGGAGTCGACTTCGCATCGCGCGATGAGCCCGGCCTCGGCAGCGTGCCCGACGACAAGAGTTTCGCGGGATCGACCGACGACAAATTGTGCTTGGTGTTGGTGATGTCCTCCAGCACTTGCTGGTTGACCGGCGGCGGAGGCGGGGGAGGCGGCTGGGTCCGACCGACCTGGGACCACGTCACGATCGCGACGCCGATCGCAACGGCCGACACCGACAGGGAACGATTCCATCCCGAACTGGTCATGCGTCACACTCCTCGATTACCGATTCGATATCCCGTCCCCCCCGGCAGGGAGCGGCTGCATGGCCTGCGGCTCGGGACTGATGAGGCGAAAGACCTGGACACGCGCGTTGTACGTGTCCGCCACGTAGATGCGATCCCGGCGATCGACCGCGACGCCCGTCGGCAGCCAGAACGCGCCTTCCGTCGTGCCGGCGCTGCCGAAGTTCATCAGGAGTTCTCCGGCCTGGTTGAAAATCTGCACCGTGTCGTAGAGACCGT
>JBDSOK010000077.1:0-5557 GCA_039914845.1 Nitrospiria bacterium
CGCTGAAGATCGGCCAAGGGTTTGTCCGAGACATCACCACTAATCCGGATGATGCGGCCATTGTCACGACCATCATCGCGATGGCCCATAGCCTGAACATGCGCGTGGTGGCCGAAGGGGTCGAGGATCAGGCCCAACTCGACTGGCTTCGCGCCAAGAATGCGGATCTGGTCCAGGGCGGATGGATCAGCCGACCGCTCGCCGCAGTCGACGTCGAACGATTCCTCAGATCGTAGCGCGCTTATCCGCCGTGGGCGCAGTCAGGGGCTGCGGTGCGTCGGCGTTTGGGTGAAAGCGCCACCGCGGCGAAAAACAGCGCGGTCGCCAGAAGCACGATCGTGGCTCCCGACGGCAGATCGAACCGGTATGAGAGCAGGACGCCTCCGACCGAGGCCGCCACCCCGAATCCCACCGCGTAGGCCATCATCCCCAGCATGCTGCGTCCGAGCTGATAGGCCGAGGCTGCGGGGATGATGATCATGGCAAAAACCAGCAGCGCGCCGACCGTTTTGAGCGAGACCACCACGGTCAACGCGATCAGGTTGAGCAGGAGGAAGAAGAAACCTCGAGCGGCGATCCCGGTGGCTTCGGCCATGCCTTGATCGAAGGTGATAAAGTGGAATTCCTTATAGAAGAGCCCCACCGGGAGAAGCACCCCGCCGGCCAACCAGGCCATTACCGTCAGATCATCCGCGGTCACCGACAGGACGCTCCCGAAAAGAAAGCCGTAGAGTTCGGCATTATACGTCCCCATCAGCCCAAGAAAGAGGATGGCGAGCGCCATGGTGAAGGTATAGAAAATGCCGATCGACACATCCAGCTTCATGATGCCCCGCTGGTACAGACCGTGGATGATCCACACCGTGCCGAGTCCGAAGAGCACCGCCATGCCCAGCGGCGAGAGGCCGGTGAGGTACCCGAAGGTCACGCCCGCGAACGCGGCGTGCGAGGTGCCGGCTCCAATGAACGAGAGACCGCGCAGGACGACGAAGACGCCGATCACCGAGCACAAAATCCCGATGATCAGCGATGCCGTCAGTGCGCGCTGCATGAAGCCGAAGGTGAACAGGTCAAGCATAGGTTAGGAAAAGCGTTGTCGGTTATCCGTGGTTCGTTGTTCGTATTTTCCTACTAACGACGAACGAATGACGATCAACGCCTTTTCCTCCTCACTATGCATGGTGGTCGTTCACGATGACGTACGGCGCGGCCTCATGATCGGCGAGGGCGACGTCTTTCCCATACACCTGGGCCAGGATGTCGCGTGTCAGCACGGACGCGGGCGATCCGGCGGCGAAGAGCCGTGTGTTGAGCAGGACGAGTCGATCCGCGATCGGGCTGATGAGGTTGATGTCATGGGTCACGAAGAGGATGGTCAACCGGAGATCGCGGTGCAGCCGGGTAATCAATTCCATGATGGCGTGTTGGGTGGGCGCGTCGATCCCGGTGGTGGGCTCGTCCAGGAGCAGGATCTCGGGGCGTTGGGCCAAGGCGCGGGCGATCATCACGCGCTGCTGTTGCCCCCCCGACAGTTCGCCCAGCGGCGTGCGCGCCTCCGCCACCAAGTCAACCGCCGCCAGAGCCTCCTGAACAATGACGCGATCGGATCGGCCGGGATACCGGAACAGGCCGATCGTGCTGTACCGTCCCATCATCACCGTCTCCGCGACGGTAATCGGAAAGTGTGGGTCGATGGCGTCTTTCTGCGGCAGGTACCCGATCCGCGCGCGATGTTCACATCGCAGGCGGTCGCAGGCGCAATCGAAGACGCGCACCGAGCCGCGGGCCGGCGAGACCAGCCCCAAGATCGCCTTCAAGAACGTCGTCTTCCCCGACCCATTCGGCCCGATGACGCCGATAAATTCACCAGGACCGACCCCCAAGGTCAGGTCATCGAGCGCCAAGCGATCCCGATAGTAGATCGTGGCATGGTCGAATCGAATGACCTCGGGGCTCATCATCGCAGCGCCTCGGCCAAGGTGCGGGCGTTGTAGCGCATCATCGCCAGGTAATCCTCGGTGCCGGGCAGGGCGCCGGGCAGGGGCGTCAGCACCACCACCCTCGCGCCGGTCTCCTGAGCGAGCGCTTGGGGAATTTTAGGCGACAGTTGGGGTTCCGAGACGATCACGCGAATGCGGTCTTTCTTCACCCGGCGAATCAGGTCGGCGATGCGCCGAGCCGACGGCTCGCTGCCGATTTGGGTGAAGATGTCGCCGCGGATCTGCAGATCGAAACGGCGTGCGAAATAGGGCCATGCCGGATGGTGCGTGATGATCTTTCGGTTGGTAATGCCCGCAAATAGGGCGGTAATCTCGCGCTGGAGGGCATCCAGTCTGGTCAAGTACTTGGCCTGATTGGCGAGATAGGTGGTCCGGCCCTTGGGATCGGCGCGAATCAAGCCGTCTGAGATTTGCCGGATCATGGCTTGCGCGTTTTCGGGATCCAACCACACATGGGGATTGCCGCCCATGCGGTGCTCCTCCCCGGGGTGAACCTCGCGCCGATCCTCGGCCGACACGTGGGAATCTTCGCCCCGCATCAGGGCCAATCCCCTCGAGGTATCGACTACGACTAAGCGGGGATTATCGGCGTTATTGATGAGGCCGTTGACCCACACCTCCAAGCCCAGGCCGACCTTGACCAGCATCGCGGCCTCATGCACGGCCAGCACATCGCTGGGTTTCGGCGTATAGGTATGCTCGCTCTCAAGCCCGGTGATCAGACTCCGGACGCGCACCCGATCGCCCCCGACGACTTGGACGAAATCAGCCAGCACGGGGAGGGTCGCCACCACCGGCAACGGCTCCGCCCAGACCGGACCACCTACGACGATGGCGGCGAAGGCCGCGAACAGCAAGCTAGGGCGTCTCACGGCGCGGTCTCAACCCGTGTCAGGAGGATCGTATTTTCGACGTCATCGGCCGGGAATCCCTGCGGCCGCTCGCCCGGCGTGCGGGTGAAGGGGAGCCGGATCTTGAGCCGGTTGTTGGACGGGAACTCGGCGATCGCCTTGATCGTGACCGGCGCGCCGTTGGGAGCGGCATGAAGATCCAGCCATGAGGGGCGGTGCCCGCGATCGAACCGATAGCGGTAATCGAGTCGTGCGCCGCCGATCGTCATCATACCCGATCCATCCTCGCGAAACGTAAAACCGATCCGGTTGGTGGGCGCCTGATTGGACCACGCACCCACCAGCGACGGCGGGGGAAGGCGAAGATACAGCCAGACGCCGAGCGCGGCGAGGAGGAAAAGAGCGAGCGCGAGCCCTGCTCGCTTGTCGATGCGGATCATGCGGGTGCGCGGCCTAGGGCTGCCACAGATACAGAAATCCGGAATGAGCCGGCGAGACGCCGAGGTCCACGTTCACCACCGGACCCGCATACACACTGCCCTGATAGTCTCCCGTCCGAGTGTAGGTCACCACCGTGGCGCGATCGAGTTTGGCGGTCCGCTTGAGCGCCTCGATCGAATCCTGGAGATAGCCGATGTCATCGACCAAGCCGGTCTCCTTGGCTTGCTGAGCGGTGTAGATCCGTCCGTCGGCCAGCGCCGCGATGCGCTCCGGCGCAAGGTGAGGACGGCCGGCGACGACCGTGGCGACGAACCGCGTATAGAGATCGTCGATCACTGTCTGAAAAATGGCCCGCTCGTCATCACGCATCGGGGTGAGCGGAGAGCCCATGCCTTTATACGTTCCGGAGGTGATCTGTTCCGCCTGTACGCCCAGCTTGTCCAGGAGACCGGTCACGCTGGGACGGACCATAATGACCCCGATGCTGCCGGTGATGGTGGTGGGCTGCGCCACGATCCGGTCGGCGACCTGTGCGATGTAATAGGCCCCCGAGGCGCCCAGATCGAGGATCTGGGCCGTCATCGGCACCTGCGTGCGCTGCTTGTACGCGGCCAATTCGTGATAAATCGTATCGGAGGCGGTGACCGTGCCGCCCGGGCTGTTGATCCGCAGGATGACGCCCTTGATCTGCTTGTCGCGCTCGGCCGTCCGCACCACCTCGGCTATCTCCGACACCATGCTCGGTCGCTGCTCGCCGACGCCCAGCACCCCTCCGCCGCGGCGCTCTCCGGAAATGAATCCGGCGATGTCGATCAGCAGAATCTTGTCGCGTCCTTCGCCGGAGATCGGCGTTTCCTTGAGCGGTTGCGGAGCCGTGCGTAGATTGACGGAAACACAGCCGGCCGCGATGGCTGTGCCGAGCGCAATTGCCGCCAACGTCACCCCACGGTTCATGCCTTCCTCCGAACGAGGGGCCTATTCTACCGTGTCGGCTCAGCGCACGCAATGGTGGCGTCGGTCCCGTATTCCGGAAGGGGAAGAGGGGAAACCTTACTGGAGGAAATTGATGAGGAGCCCGACCAAAACCAGAGCGAGCAGTGTGAGGCCGAGACCTCGTTCAACGCTTGCCGGAGGGGAGTCGGTGGGGCGATCGGTCGTATTCACCTGAAGTCCTCGCGAAACGGGCCTGAGTATATCGCCGGACTCCTTCGTGTCAACGCATGGGGGCCATGTCGCCGACGGCCTACCGTACCGAGGTTCCGCTGTGGCATACTCCGATTGACGACTGCGTATGCCCGTGGACGAACCGTGGGGGCCGGCAGCGGATCAAGACCTGTGAGGAGAGGGGCGGGCCATGGAATGGCGCAAGTGGGGTGTCGGTGCAATAGGGGTGGTGGTGTTCGCGGCGGCCTGTCAAAGCGCGCCGATGACGGGCCGGCAGCAGTTGATGTTGGTCTCGCCGGAGCAGGAACGAGACTTGGGGGAGGAGGCGTACCGCAAGACGCTCAAGGAGTCGAAGATCAGCGGGGATCCGGCGGCGACCGAGATGGTCCGGCGGGTGGGCGAGCGGATCGCGGCGGCGGCGGAACGGCCCGATTATCAATGGGAGTTCCGGCTCATCGAAGATGAGACGCCCAACGCGTTCGCCTTGCCCGGCGGCAAAGTGGCGGTCTATACCGGCATTCTGCCCTATACCAAGAATGAGGCGGGCTTGGCGGTCGTCATGGGCCATGAGGTGGCCCATGCTCTGGCGCGGCACGGCGCCGAGCGCATGTCGACCGGGTTGTTGGCGCAGCTCGGCGCATCCAGCGCGGCGGCCATCTTCGGCGGTTCGGATCCTCAGACCGCCCAGGCGGTGGAGGCGGCATTCGGTATCGGGACCCAAGTCGGCATCTTGTTGCCGTTCGGACGTAAGCAGGAGTCGGAAGCCGATCGGATTGGTCTAACGATGATGGCGAAAGCGGGCTACGACCCGCGCGAGGCCGTCGAATTTTGGAAGCGGATGGAGGCGGCCAAAGGCGGCGCAAAGCCCCCGGAATTTCTCTCCACGCATCCCAGCGACGAGCAACGGATCGAGCAAATCGAGGGCTGGTTGCCGGAGGCCGAGCGCGTCTATCACGCCAGCGCGCGGTAGCCCGGCAGAGTTGAAAAACCTAAAAGGGTAGTTCGGTTTGCGACAGGTCGATCGACAGCGCGGGGATGGGCAGGCCGAGCGTCGTCCTCAGATTGTTCCACTCTTGCCGGACCATCCCGGCGGTCCACGCC
>JBDSOK010000244.1:0-9911 GCA_039914845.1 Nitrospiria bacterium
ATGATGAAACCGGGGCCGGCCTCAATCCATGCCACAAGATAGCGATGGGTCACGACGTCGAAACCCACCGCCGGCTCGACTTCAAACGGTGCCTCCGTCGCGATCGAGAGGAGCGGACCGCCCTCGCCGTTCTCATCGAGAAGCCGCCCGCGCACATCGCCCGTCTCGGTCCCCCAGACCATCAATGAACGTCCGGTCGCGGGATCGTATGCCGCGCCCGGGGCGTTCCGATACTCCACATCGGTCGCAATCACTTTCAGCGCCCCGTGCACGCCGCCCTGCGCATTCACCACGCGCCCGATGACACGCCATGTGCCGTTCGCCGTCAAATCGTTCCAGACCGCAAAGACCCGATCGGCGAGGGTTTGATGAATCAGGCGCACCCGGTGTTGCGCCGCTCCGGCCGTGACGACGGGAAAGTCGCCTCCGATACCGGGGTTTTCGCTCCGATCATCCGGCGGGGCAAGTGGGTCCGCGGCGGGGAGATCCAGGCCTTCGTTGGCGTGTCCGGCATGATCATCGGCCGCCTCCGACTGTCCCACATCGGCGGACTGACCGAGCGCGGGACTCAGCGCGTGCGGAGGGGGCGAGGGAGGTGCGGCCCCCCCACACGCCGCCAGCCACAACACCAGAACGGCCCCGACGAGCCCCTGGAACCCGCCGATGCTTTGCATCCCACGCCTTTCAATCATACCGATGAGGATTTCTCGCGTCTTACGAGTGGTACGCCCCGCGAGGTGACCGTAACAAATGGTTCTGATCTGTCAAAAGAGGGCGCCCCCGCTTGCGCCTCCCGGAGCCACTCTGATAGGCTGCGGTGCTATGGATGAATCGCGCGCGCCCGGGGCGCTGTACGTGGTCGGCACCCCGATCGGCAATTTGGAGGACATCACCCTTCGCGCCTTGCGCGTGATGAAAGAAGCGGCCGTCATCGCCGCGGAGGACACCCGCCATACCCAAAAACTCCTGAGCCATTTCCAGTTTCACACCCCACTGACGAGCTATCACGACTTCAATAAGGAAACCAAAGCGCCGGTATTGGTCGCCCGCATGATCGAGGGCGGCTCCGTCGCACTGGTCTCCGACGCGGGAATGCCGACGATCTCCGACCCCGGCTATTTCCTGATCAATCGCTGCATCGACGCCGGCATTCGGGTCGTCCCGGTACCGGGACCCTCCGCGGTCATGGCCGCGCTGACGGCGTCCGGATTGCCGACCGACGCGTTCCACTTCGAGGGCTTTCTCCCGAAACCCTCGGGGCGGTTGGGACGGCGACTGGAGGCCTTGCGCGAGTATCCCGGCACCATCGTGCTGTTTGAATCGCCGCAGCGGCTTCTGAAAACGCTCACCGCGATCGCCGCCGCCTGGGGCAATCGCCGCGCGGTCGTGGCGCGCGAACTGACCAAGATCCATGAGGAGTGGCTGCGGGGACCGATCGAGGATCTCATCGCCGACATCGAACGCCGCCCGCGCCGCGGCGAAATCACCCTGCTCGTTGAGGGTCGCCGCGAGCGCCCCCTCCGCGAAGCCCCGGCTCTTGACTAGGCGCCTCGCGGAGCCTGTTCAGGAGTGGTCAGATGCAAGGCGGAGCGAGGCGTTGCGCCCGGAGCGTACTGGGTCGTACGTGAGGACGCAACGCCTCGCGACAACGCAGCTCTAGCGTGACGGACGAATGCTGCTTCCCGAGATGGCCGCTCATGGACAGGCTCCCTAGGTTTCGCGCCGCTGATCGATCACAAAGATACTCTTCGGAAACCCCTTGGCGTACTTCTTTAACTGCGCCGCGACCTCGGCGACTTGCATCGGCGTACTGATCTCCCGCCGCTCATTGGTGACAACGGCAATGGAGATGGTCATGATCGGGAACTGCTGAATGACCTCGTTGCGATCCTGGGAAATGATGAATCCCTTCTCGCGATCCTCCGCGTCATAAAAATCCGGAATCGCGGAGTCGAACTCCTTGATGATCTGCTGGCAGAGGCCGGACGCCCGCTCGGGACCGCAAATCAGGACGAAATCGTCGCCTCCGATGTGGCCGATGAACATCTCGCGCGAGCCGCCCTCGGTCAGCCTCACGAGGATCCGGCTCACCATCTTGAGCACCTCGCTTCCGCGGGCATAGCCGTACCGGTCCCCAAACGCCTTGAAATTGTCGAGATCGATGTGGCAGAAAGCAAACCGACGCTGCCGCTGCAATCTGATCAGTAGGGACTTTTCGATCGCCAGATTCCCCGGGAGTCGTGTCAGGGGGTTGGCGTCGAGGTTCGTTTCCTCCAACTCTTTCAACCGATGACTCATCCAGCGGAAGGACTCGGCGAGATCGCCGACCTCATCGGACCCCTTCAGCGGGAGGAGATCGTCATAGAGGCCCTTGCCGATCATCTGCGTCGCCGTCTTGAAGTGGCCCAGCGAACGCGCCAGCGAGCGGGAGAAGGTCAGAGCAAAGGTGACACCGAAGACCAACCCGACACCGCACGTCACCAATGTCATGATCAAGGCCCGGCGAATCAAACCCTGTGACTCCTGGAGCGCGTCCCACTGAGCGCCTTTGAGGGTCTGCGCCAACGCTTGAATCGAGGCGGTCAACCGGCGGCGGGGCGCGGAACTCAGTTCATCCCAGAGCGCCTCGGCCACGAGCGTCTCCCCTCGCTCCAGGGCGGCGCGGGCTTGGACGGACGCCCGGCCGTACTCCGCATGCTGATCCTTAATCTGGATGAGGTTGGCTGCGGCGGCATGCGGAAGGGCACCGAACTGCCGCCATGTCCGCCGGAATTTATCGGCCTGCTCGTCGGCCATGGCGCGAAGCGCCCGGTCCCCAATGTGGATGAAGCGCTGCTCGTATTGATCCTGGGTGGTCAACACCTCGGACAATTGGGCGGCCAGCTCCAAATTCGGGAGATCGACTTGGACGAGATTGGTGCCGAGGGCGTGCACGGCCTTTAAACTGGCCAGTGCGGAGAGACCGACGACCAGAATCAACAGCACGAGCAATAAATTCCCCAGCAACATCTTCCGAGCCAGGGTCAAGCGCATACGAGCATGGGGGTCTCAGGGTGGGTGAATCGGGCGTGTTCAGTGTAACGGAGAGGGAGGGAACGTCAACCGAGCGCTCAGGAGATCCCTCGGCGTGGAGGCCCACGACGGGCGCTTCGGCACCGCGACTTGGGGCTACAGCATTTTCTCGACGACGATACGAAGCGCCGCATCGAGCGGGGTGAGCTCGAGCACCTTATGGCCGTCGTCCGTGACGCTTCGCGGCACATTTTTCGCCGGTTCTCCGGCATCCACCGTTACCGCCAAGATCTGGCCCACTTTCATCTCTTCAAGCTTCAGTTTGGTGCGGACGTAATTGTAGGGACAATGCACACCGCGGAGATTGAGCTCGGCGTCGATGCGGAGGGCGGCATTCTTCATTCGTGCGATTATAAAGGCCGCCCTCCGGCCACGTCAAGAACATCGGGGATTCGAATCCGCGAAAGAGGCTGTCCTGTATGGACAAATTGACACCGGTGGGAGGGTATGTTACAACCCGCCCGGATGAGGGCCTTGCTGCGGTCTGCGCTTGATGCGATCTTGCCCCGGCGGTGCGAAGTATGCCGTGCCGGAGTCGTCTCGCGCGATGGTCGGGCGCTCTGCTCGACATGTTGGAGCCGGGTTCCCCGAATCGAAGGACCCCGATGTCCGGTCTGCGGGATTCCGTTCCGTTCGGACGCGGCATTGTCGCAGAGCCCCACCCACCGCTGCGGCGACTGTCACGACTCCCCTCCGGCGTTCACCCGCGCGGTGTCGGCCGGCCTCTATGAGGGAGTCCTAGCGGAGGCGATCCGGCGCTATAAATATCACCGGAGGGTGGGGCTGACTCCCACGTTCGGCGAGCTGCTCGCCCCCACCCTCGAGGCGTTGCCGGTGGTCGATGCCGTGTTGCCGGTGCCGCTCCACCCGCGACGGCTGCGCACCCGCGAGTTCAACCAGTCGCTCCTGCTCGCGGCCTGGGTGAGCCGGCGGCTGCAACGGCCGCTGTGGCCCGATGCCCTGCGACGCATCCGGTGGACGGATCCGCAAATCGGCTTGGATCGGAACCGCCGGCTGACGAATGTGCGTCACGCGTTCGCCGTTCGCCATCCCGAGCAGGTGTCGGGCCGTCGACTGCTGGTCGTGGACGATGTCTTGACGACCGGCGCCACCGTCAACGAGTGCGCGCGCGTCCTGTGCGCGGCGGAGGCGGAGGCGGTGTTCATCGTCACCCTCGCCCGCATGCCCTGATCACACGAGCGCGGCACCGGGGGATGCGGCACATGAAGAACGAGGTGGGTGACGAGGCCGCTGAAGGCCTGAATAACAACCTTGAATATGCGGCGGACGAGGCGTCGGAAGATTCCTCAATCGCCGGAGAAGGAGCGCTTGACGTATGACGACGCCGCAGCTTCGCTTCGAACGACGCACCCTGGGCGTCTACCCCTATCTGTTTCATGCCGGAGCCTATTATTGGCCGGCTTCCCTCGACACGGTGGCTGCGCTCAAATCGTCGTCCACCGCGGATCCCCGCGCGTTTGAGGCGCGGCTCGTGGATGCGGTCGCGCCCACCCGCTACCTGCGGCATCAATTGGAGTCGGTGCTCGCCGGCCTGGAGGATCGAGAGGCGGCGCTTCGCGTGCTCCAGGAGTCGTTGGCCGGGCTCTAAGCAGGGCGCGTGCATCTGTCGGTCATCATTCCCGCATTGAATGAAGAGTCGCGGATCGTTGCGACGGTCACGGCGGCGGCCGCCGTCCATCCGTTTGAAATCATCGTCGTCGACGGCGGAAGTCGGGACCGAACCGCGACGGTGGCCGCGCGGCCGGGCGTGCATGTCGTCTCGTCCGCCAGGGGCCGCGCGCGGCAAATGAACGCGGGAGCGCACACGGCGACGGGCGACGTGCTGCTGTTTCTTCACGCCGATGCGCGCCTGCCGACGAGCGCGGCCCGCGACGTGGCCACCGCGCTCGAAAATCCCCGCGTCGTCGGCGGGCGGTTCGACGTCCGGCTGGACGGGTCTGCGCCGATTTATCGCGTGATCGAGACGCTGATGAACGCGCGTTCGCGCCTCACCCGCATCGCCACCGGAGATCAGGCCATCTTCGTCCGCCGCCGCGTCTTCGACGATTTAGGCGGCTATGCCTCCATCCCGTTGATGGAGGACATCGAATTCTCCTCCCGGCTAAAACGCGCCGGCCGCATCGCCTGCCTTCACTCCCGCGTGCTCGCGTCGTCCCGTCGGTGGCAACAGAGGGGCCCGGGGCGCACCATCGCCCTCATGTGGGCCTTGCGGGCGCTCTATGCGGCGGGGGTCAGTCCGCAGCGACTGGCACGAGCCTATGCGTCGGTCCGCTAGGAGCCATGGAGACTGGGCGCTGGCGATCTTCGCCAAGGCCCCGATCCCCGGCCAGATCAAGACCCGGTTGGTCCCGCCGTTGACGCCGGAATGCGCCGCCCGGCTTCATGGCGCGTTCGTCGGCGATATCCTGGATCGCACTGCGGCGCTGGGATGGACCCGCTACCTGGCGTGTGCCCCCGACATCACCCATCCGTTTTTGCGCGCGTGTGCGCAGGAGTCCGGGGCTCTGCCGATTCCGCAGGGCGAGGGAGACCTCGGTGCGCGCCTCAACCGCGTCATCGGCGAGCTGCTGCGGCGACATGACGGCGTGATCGTCATCGGCGCCGACAGCCCCAGCCTGCCGGTCGGCTATCTCGAGCAAGCCCGGACGCACCTCGCCGCCGCGGAGGTGGTTCTGGGCCCGGCGGAGGACGGAGGATATTATTTGATCGGCCTGCAGCGGGCGCACCCCGCGCTCTTCGAGGACATCCCGTGGGGAAGTTCCGAGGTCTTCTCCGCCACCGCCGCAAAGGTCGGGACCTCGCGCCTTGCGCTCCTGCCGCTCTGGTATGACGTGGATCGCCCGTCCGATCTCGATCGGCTTCGAGCCGATGTGATGCTGACTCGGGATTGTCCGCGGACGCGGGCCGTTCTGGAATCTTGTGCTCCCGCCTTGACACCCGCCGAAAGCCGCCCCTAAGATAAAGAGGCGTCTGACCTCGCGCCGTTCGAGCTCGCAGACGTCCAACAAGGAGGTTCTCATGGCCCTCGAAACATCCGCGGCGATCATCGCCTTCAGCCTGGCCCTGCTCAGCCTCGTGTTCATCTCCGTCCTGGTCGCGCTGTATCTCGCGATCCGCCGCATCATGGCCGTCGTGGCGATCGTCCAGCGGCAGGCCGAACCGATCCTCGCCACCGCCAGGCAAACCGTCGAAACGGTTCGCGATATGAGCGAGTCGGCCCGTTTTCAGGTGCGGAGGTTTGAGCGCCTGGGGGACCGCATCGCCCAGATCGGGGCCACGTATTCCGCACTCTCTCACGGTGTGGTCGTCGCCATGGCCACCCTGCTTAAACGAAAAGGAGTTTGACATGTCACGCGAACGACAGATCTTACAGATGGCGCTGCTCGCCGGCCTCGCGGGAGCCGGCCTGGGACTGCTCTTGGCTCCCAAACCGGGGCAAGAACTCCGCCACGACCTCGAAGGATGGTTGGACCGCACCCGCGAGCGGCTCAACCCCGCTGAAATCGAGCGCACGGTCACGCATTTTGTGCGGAACACGCTCGACCAGACCGAGGGCATCGTCAAAGGCGGTCAGTCGGTCATCGAAAACAAATTACATGCGCTGCTCGCTGCGCTCGAAGCCGGCAAGCAAGCCTATGAGGACGAACAGCGGCGGTTCGCGGCGGAGGACAAATCGCTCAACGGCTCGGACCGGGTCTCCCGCGCGGGATGAGATCAGAGCACATGGTGCGGATCGACGTTGAGATCGACCGTCACGCCCCGAGGGAGGCGTCCCGCTCGTAACGTCGTCACCAATGAATGGGCCGCGTCGCGGACAGCCGGTCCGCGCGGCCCCTTCAAGATGAGTTGCCAGCGATGGCGACCCTTGAGCCGCCAGAGCGGGGCCGGGGCCGGACCGAGCAGACTGACGCCGTCTGCCGCCAGCTCCGCTCCAGCCGAAGCGGCCGCCGCCGCGGCGTCGATGACTCGGCGTTCGTCGATTCCCGTCATCAGAACGATCGCCAGGCGGCCGTACGGCGGATACCCAAGTTCCCGCCGTCGGAGGAGTTCCTGCTCATAAAATCCGGCCACGTCGTGACGTTGGGCAAAGAGGAACGCCTCGTGGGTGGGACGGCGGGTTTGCACGATCACTTCGCCCGGCCGCTCCCCGCGGCCGGAGCGGCCTGCGGCCTGGGCCAACAACTGAAAGACCCGCTCGGTCGCGCGAAAATCAGGCAGCGACAACCCCACGTCGGCATTGATAATGCCGACCAGGGTCACATTGGGCAGATCGTGACCCTTGGCGATCATTTGGGTCCCCACCAAGATGTCGGTGTCCCCCCGCCGCATCGCGTCCAACAAGCCGTCGTGCGCCAACCGGCTTTGCGTCGTGTCGCGGTCCATTCGCGCCACCCGTGCACTCGGCCACGCGGCGCGTAAGCGCTCCTCGACCTGCTCGGTCCCCACTCCCCGTAACGTGATGCGATGCCCCCCGCAGCCTTCGCATCGATCTTTCGGCGCTATCGAAAACCCGCAGTAATGGCAACAGAGCTTCCCGCGCTCCCGGTGATAGGTCAGGCCCACGCTGCACTGCGGACAGCGCGCGGCCACGCCGCAGTCACGGCACACCACGACCGGCGCGTAGCCTCGGCGATTGAGCAGCAGCAACACCTGCTCGCCCCGGACCAGTCGCGCATCGATGCCCGCGTGCAGTTCGGGGGACAGCACGTCCCCGCCGTCCGGTCCGGCGCCCAGACCGACCAGCCGCACCGTCGGCAACGATCGCGATTCCACCCGATCGGGGAGCCGCAGCAAGCCGTATCGCCCGGCCACGGCGTTGGCATACGATTCCAGCGACGGGGTCGCGGAGCCCAGGACCACCACCGCCCCGGCCTGGGAGCCCAGCACCACCGCCGAATCGCGGGCATGATAGCGTACCCCGTCCTCCTGCTTATAGGACGCGTCTTGCTCCTCGTCCACCACGATGAGTCCCACGTTGGGCAGGGGTGCCCACAACGCCGAGCGCGTCCCCAATGCGACGTGGGCTTGACCGCGGCGGATGCGGGTCCATGCGGCGAACCGTTCGCGGGAAGACAGTCCGCTATGGAGGACGGCCACCTCATCGCCGAACCGCGCGCGGACCTGCTGGACGATCTGTCCGGTCAATCCGATTTCGGGGACCAAGAGGAGACATCCGCGGCCCATCGCCAGGGCGCTCGCCATGGCCTGGAGATAGACCTCGGTTTTTCCACTGCCGGTAACGCCCCAGAGGAGATAGGGGGCAAAGCGCCGGCGTGACAACGCATCGACCAACGTGCTGACCGCCGACCCCTGGTCCGCGGTCAGCACCGGCGCGGGGGTTGACTCCGACACACGGCCATAGGGATCGCACGCGGGTTCGCGCAGCGACATCGTGACGACGCCGCGGGAAGCGAGCGCCCGGCACGCGGCGCCCGCGCCGAGGCCCAGGTCCGAGACAAATGCGCCGTGCCGCACGGCCAGCGCCTCCAACACCGCGCGCTGCAAGGGGCCGCGCGGACCGGTCCCGCTCGGCAAAAGGCCGGCATCGACCAGGCTCACGTAGGGCCGCAGCCGCGGCGTCGGACCCGGGGCCGTGGGGGCCTCGGTGACCCATCCTCGATCGAGGAGCGCCGGCAGTCCGGCGATCGACCCGGCGCGTTTCGCCAACCGCGCCAGCGTGATCGGTCCGGGGTGCGAGCGAAGGGCGGCCAGGATTCGGCGCTGCACGGCTCCGCGCACCCCGGCCTCATCCACCGCCCGTCCCGCGTCGGTGAGGATCACCCGCTTCTCCGCTCCGACTTTCAATCCGGCGGGCACCGCCGCCGCCAACACTTTGCCCCACGGCGCGAGGTAATACTCGGCCATCCAACGCGTCAACGCGAGGATCGACGGCCCGAGGATCGGTTCGGCATCGAGCACAGCGGTCAGGGGCTTGACGGTTTCCACATCGGAGCGATCGAGGAGCTGCACCACGTACCCGTCCAGGCTCCGCGGGCCGAAGGGGACCCGGACCCGCATTCCCGGTTGAACCGAACCGGCCAGCGCAGACGGAACGCGATAATGAAAGATCCGCTCGGGTTTCGCCGGTACGACCACCGCGGCAAAGGATCCCTCCTCAACCGTCGGCGGCGCCTCGGCGGGGGCGACAGTCCACGGAGCGATGATCGATGGGGTGGGTGGGGCCGGAGTGTTCATGCGCGGGGACGGATTGTATCACAGCCTGCCCCCCGCCACCCGCCGCGCGGGCGCGCCTCGGTGAGTGCTTGAACCCCCGCGCGCAGTCTGCTACGCTCCGCGGCCGTGAGCAGAACTCCCGATAGGCGATTGGGGCTCGGCGCGGCCGTGGTCTTTGCCGTGCGAACCGTCTATGCCGGCCTCGTGCACGGGCCCTGGCTGCTCACGCCGCTGGTTTACGTCCGATTCACCGACGCCCTGGCTCCGCGGATGAATCTTCCGGCGCTCCTGGCCGTCGAGGGCCTGATTTCGCTCTTGTTCGTCGGCGCATACCGGCTGCGGTTTCCCGACTGGCGCGCGGCGGTCGGTCCCGCGTGCGGCTTCGGCGCGCTGTTCGGCGTGGCCGTGTACGTGCCGCAGAACCTCTTCAATCTCATTTTGCTCGAAGCCGTCCAACCGCCCCTGGCGGCGGCGTGGGCGGGATCGGGAATCGGGGGATGCCTGGTGAGCGCGCTGGCCTTATGGGCGGCGACCAGCCGGAACGGCGAACGGCGAAGCGGAGATTAAGCGGTCGGCAGGACCCGGTTCCACACGAATTGAAAGACACACGAACCGATCTGGAACATATCCCCATTCATCAACAC
>JBDSOK010000106.1:0-3924 GCA_039914845.1 Nitrospiria bacterium
TTCATCATGCCGCCGTCGAGCATCGCGTGCCCGATCTCCACGCTGAACTTCTTGCACCAGATCACCACGCTGTTGTAGTCCGCCGCGGTGACGCTCGCGGGGATGGCGTACTGCACGGTGCCGCTGAACTGCGTCAGTTTGCCCAGCTCCACGCCCTTCGTGTAATCACCGTCTTTGGCCAGGTAGACCCGTCCGTCGGGGACCTTATCGACTTTGATATCGGCCATAAGCAGGATCGGATTGCCGCTCTTGTCCTTGGCGAGCGTCACCGTTCCCGTCGCCTGGTGATCGCCCGCGCCGGTCAACATCCCTTTCTGGCCGTCCATCATCCCGCTGTGCGCCGGCGCGACCGCGCTCAACATTATGGCGATCACGGCGATTCCGATGGAGATTGTGGTGCGCATATGACCCTCCGCGTTGGTGGTGAAGGTGCCCGGTGTTCCACTCATGGTTCGGAAGTATAGAAAGAAGACGTGAAGGGCTCGCGACCGGATTGTGACGATTGTATGACGATCATTCCGGCGTCTCGACAGCAGTGTCTCGATCATCCTCAGGCGGGCCTGATGAGGGGGCGGCGGATCGCCGCGGAGGGAACGGCGTGACACCCTCCACCCCCTCATCGCTTGCCGCCTACCCCTTATGATTGTGATTGAGGCTGATCACCGGGCAGTTGACGATAAACCCGGTCGGTCCCCACGGCGAGCCGTCGGGCGCGGTGATGAGCCCCTGCTCCGCCAGATGACTGATGGTCTCAAAATCGCCTTGCAGGACATTGAGTCCCAGCGCGATCTGGTCCGAGCGCCACGCGGCCAAGTGCATGTCCCACATCGGGCTGTACACCGCCACCCCTTTGTTCACGTTTTGCGGGATCTCTTGCACGATGTTTCTCGGACCGCCTTCGCCCAACAAGGCGGAATTCAGTCCCTGCCGGTTGGGGTTGGACACGCCCGTCTGGCCGTTGACGAACGCGACGATGCCGGCGCGCGCGGAGGTTCCATCGTTAGCGCCCAAGCCTGGCGCCGCATTCAGGTTGGGGGCGAAGGTGGCGGCTTCGAGCGCGGCCGCCATCGGATGGGACGACTCGAAGGACAGGTAGTACACCACGTCGCCTTCGTAAAAGCCCTCGGTCTCCGCCAACGTGGCGGTTCGCGCGACGTAATCAATCGCGAGCACCTTGTCGTGCAGGAGCGTACCGTCCGAGATGTGCGAGGCGTTTAACACGGTGCCGTCCGGCAGCGCAACTAGCGGGCTGTACCCCGCTTCGCCCACCGATCCCGGCGTGAACGCGCTGGGCGGAAAGCCGCCCGGACCGGGCACGACGACGCGATCGGGGGTGAAGTCGACCGTCGCAGCGAACTCGAGCACGCCGTTAACGTAGCGGCCTTGCTGCGCGGCGGCCGTTCCCTTCGCATTGGCGAGTTTGGGCGCGAAGTTCACGCGTCGATGATTGGCGTCGACGTGGTTCGACGATTCCGTCACGACGTACCAGACGGTCTTGCCCTGGCTGCGCCCTTCAAAGATCGGCAACGTGGTTTCGGTGAAGTCGGCGTTCTCCACGGCGCTCCGGAGAAAGAGCTGGTGGCCTTCGGCGGCAACGGCAGTGCCCGGCTGGGCCGCCGCGAGACTCCCCGCGATCATCAACGCGGCGAGGGTGGTACAGTGTGCGGTCTTCATGTGTTGGCTCCTGGTGAGAGTTTCTGGGTGGACCATCCACCCAACGCTCCCTACGATACGCGCGCCATGTGACCGTGGGATGATCGGCGCGTGACGATTTCGTGAAGGCGTGGCGGATTGACGCGCTTTCCTAGACCAGAAGGGTCACCGAATCTCCCAACGAGACGTGTCCGCCCTGGATCACGTGGCAATCGAGGGCCATGGTCCCGCCGAATTCGTTGCGGATCCTGCGTAGCACCGAGAGATCCTGTTCCTGGGTATCGGGGTCGAACGTGGTCATAATGCATCGCCCTCGGAGTTGCGCGATGGCCACGATCGCGGTCTGCCCAATCTGGAGCCGGTGGCCCGGCCATTCGCGTTCGGCCAACCCCTCGACGCCGCCGACCACGATATTCGGCCGGAGCCTGCGGCGATCGACGCCGAGCCGCGCGATCGCTCCGTCGGTCGCGATTAGGAGTGGCAACACGTCGAACCGCTCCAGGCCCTCGTAGCGGACCAGTCGGGTCCCATCACCCGCGGCCGCGCGGACCGCGTCGAGCGAGGCGGAAGCCGTCCATGGATGGCCGTCGATCAACGCATGCCCGCCGTCGTTGAGCGTGGCGTGCAACCCCAGTAACTTGGGCCGAGTCCGCGAGGTCACGATTCCGCCGCGTTGGTCCTGCACGTGCACAAGCCGGTCTCCAGAAATCCCTTCCGTGGAGAGATCTGCGACCTGAATCGGCTCGCCGGCCAGCGATTTGACGGGGTACCGCCAGAGTTCAGCGACGTGCATACGGCCTGCTCCTTGGTCTGGTCACGCGCTTGAAGCTCCGGCGCCCTCGATATCGTCGCGATAGATCTCGTACGCCTTGGTGTACTCCATCGTGCGCGCGACCTCGGCAATGAACGACTCGTCATAGCCCGCGCGCCGCAACAGATGAAAGCCCATCTCCATGCCCGATGCGATCCCGCCGGCGGTGACGACAGGCCCGGCATAGTCGATGATCTCAGCGTCCTTAAACACATAGATCCCCAGACGGAATCCGGCGATCTGTAACCCCCTGGTGTGACTCATCTGATCCATCCTTTCGCACGCGACGTGAAACGAAGAGGGCGCACCCCCAGGAAGCAGCAGGAGGCGCGCCCCGTCGCGTCAAAGCCCGATTGGCCAGCGCCCTCGTGTTAGCACGACGAGCATGAGTGGCCGCCCTTGTCCACTTTCTTGCTCTCGCTCACCGGTTTCATCGCGGTGCCGCAGCACGTCCCCGGTTCGGGCGAGGTCGCCCCGCACGGCTCACACACGTAGGCGGGTGCGGTGTTCTTGGTGGATTCTTTCTGCATGATCAATCACCTCCCCTCGTGATAGTTTCATGTCCAGGCCAGACGGCTCACCTTCAAACTGGTTCTTCCGAGGTTGGCGTACTTCATGGCGCGGGCCAATTCTTGGGCGGCGGCCCAACGCGGGCCATGCGAGGGATATAACGCGAGTAGTTGGGAAAGGCCTGATCGATGGTCACCTTGACGACCCGCTCGGCCCCGGGGAATGCTGACACCGTGTTGGGGTCATCGATGATTTCGGCGGTGCCGTTCACGCGGATTCGGCGCTGGGTCTCGAAGTCGATGAAAAGCATCCCGACGGTCGGATTGGTGAGCAGGTTGCCAAGGCTCATGAACGCGCCGTTGCCGTTGTAATCAGGGAACATGAGTGTCCGATCGTCGACCACTCGGACAAAACCGGGTGGGCCGCCCCGAAAGTTACAGTCGAGGCGGCCCTGGTCGTCTGATGTCGCCAGAAAGAACATACACTGGGCCTGGATGAACTCCTGAAATCCCACACCGAGGACCTCGCGGATGTGCTCGATGATCCGGCGGCCAATCAGGCGGCTGCCGGCCCGCGTCTGGATCTCAAACTCGCCGGGATGAACCTCGTTGTATCGTCGTGTGGTCATTGGGGTCTCCATCCCATGCCGTACCGGCAGGGGCGGGTTTGAAACCCGCCCCTACGACGGCCCTGCAGATCAATCAGGCAAGAAGCACGATGGCCCGTGCTTCACGGGCGCATCCGTTCCCTCGCCGCCTTGTGCGCTGAACAGCTCGACCCGGATGCCGTCGGGATCATAGAAGTACAATTCCGACTCCTTGGCCCCCTCCATCGCGGGCACGATGCGGTCGTAGTGGATACGCACGCCCTTCTTTCGCAGGACCTGTTCCGCGCGCACGAGGTCGTCGGAACTGCCCACGGCCAGCGCGAAGTGGTGTAGTCCGGCGTGC
>JBDSOK010000141.1:0-2680 GCA_039914845.1 Nitrospiria bacterium
CCCAAACCGGGGCCGCCGGCCCCGCTGTTCACGCTCTGACGAGCGCGGTCACCTCGATCAGCCCGCGGGTTCCCGCCGTTCGAAATACAGGGCGACGCCGGACGGCGTAGCGGCAAACCAATAGCTCTGCTTGGACGGCCCGTCGGGGCTGAGCAACTGCTCGCGCTCGACGGCCGCAACAACGGATTCCGGATCGCCGTCGGCGGGCGCAAACGGAGACGAGGACTCCTCCACGCGGACGTACGGCGCGATCAAGCCGGCCAGCAGGAGTTTTTCCAGAATCCCCACGCCCCGCCGAACCAGCACTGCCCGGTTGGACAGCGCGGGAATCAGCGACCGCAGGGTCCACAATAATTCGGCCGAGCCGCAATAATCCTCGACGCAGCGGCCCAGGATCGTGACCTCGATGTGATCCAGTTCGCCGTGATCCGATCCCTCCTGCTCCATCGCTCTCCTCTTAGAGAATCACCAACCCGGCACGGCCAATGCGACCCCAGGCGCGACCCCGCGTCCAGGCCTCGAATGACCCCGATCCGGGATACGACGCGGCGAGGTCGCCATACGTCGGATACGGCGCGCCCTTCCGGCCCCGTGGGGAGGCCGCCGTCAGCCGCGCGGCCAACCACTCGGCCGTCGCCGGGCTCGCGCTGATCGACGTCTCGCCCTCCGATCCGCCGAGTCGGACCCGCCACGCGCCGCGACCCGCCGGCCGTTCGAGACGCGGCGGACGGCCCAGCCACACGATTCTCGCCCCGGCCTCCGGCGTCGCGCCGCGCTCGCGCACCGCGTCGCGAATCGCCGTCGGCGACACGCGGGGCTTGGGCCATCGTCCGTCAAACCAGCTTCGCACGTCGCGCTCCAGCCCCAGGCCGTGCATGTAATGGTACACCGCGCTCGCCAGGCCGGGGCCCAGCGCGTCCAGATCCCCCGCGACCGGATCGCGGTGCGGCAGATCGTTGCGGGCGAACGTCCCCGCGACCCGTTCGTCGATGACGATGCCGAACGCGGCCGGGTCCGCGCCGATCGGGCTGTGCGCGGTGGCGGTGAACCGGTGCCAATAGGCCGATTGAATCAGCCCCGCGTCGAAGAACTGCCGCACGCGCTCCAACGTCTCGATCGTCTCCCGCGGCGTTTCGGTCGGAAATCCATACATGAGATACGCGTGCACCATGATCCCGGCGCGGGTCAGGGCGTGGGTGACGCGCGCCGCCTGCGAGACGGTGACGCCTTTCTTCATGAGCGCCAGCAGGCGATCGGATGCGGTCTCCAACCCGCCGCTCAACGCCAGACAGCCCGACGCGGCCAGGAGACGGCAGAGGTCGGGCGTAAACGCGGCCTCGAATCGCACGTTCCCCCACCAGGAAATGCGCCGCCCGCGTTCGAGCAGCGCCAACGCCAGATCCGCCAGGCGCGCGGGGGGCGCGGCCTCGTCCACGAAGTGAAAGCCGGTCTGGCCCGTCTCCTCGACCAGGGCGTCGATTTGATCGGCCAGTCGTTCCGCCGAGGCCGGCTCGTAGCGCCGGATGTAATCCAGCCCCACGTCGCAGAACGTGCACTGCTTCCAGTAGCACCCGTGGGCGACGGTGAGCTTGTTCCAGCGCCCGTCGGACCAGAGCCGGTGCATGGGATTGAGCACCTCGACGATGGACAGATACCGCGAGAGATCGAGCCCCCGGTAGGTCGGCGTCCCCGTGTCTTCGAACGGCACATCGGGCTCGCCCGCGGCGTTCGCATACACGACACGGCCGTCGCGGCGCAGAAACGTGCGGCAGAGTCGATCCGCGCCGCGCCCCCCGGCGAGAAAATCGAGCAGGCACAGCAAGGGCCGCTCGCCCGCGTCCAGCGTCACGTAATCGACGTAGTCGAAGAGCCGCGGCTCGGCCAGCGCGCGGAGTTCGGTATTGACGTACCCCCCGCCGAGCGCGATCGGAACCCCGGGCCACAGCCGTCGAAACGCCGCCGCACTGCGCAACGCGCCGTAGAGATTCCCGGGAAACGGCACGGTCAAACCGATCAAGTCCGGCCGCGGCCCCCGCGCGAGCGCCGCAACGCACTCCTCCAGCATCTGCGCGACGAGCCCCGGGGGCTCGCGCAACGCGGCATCCAGCGCATCGAACGACGCGGCCGACGCCGCGAGCCGCTCGGCGTAACGGCTCAGCCCCCACATCGGGTCCACGGTCGCGGCGATGAAATCGGTCAGATCGTCCAGACACAGACTCGCGACATGGCGCGCGCGGTCGGTCGTCCCCAGCGTCCCAAACGCCCAGCGGTCGTCCCCCCGCGCAGCCGACCTCGGCCCCTGAGGCAGGAACGTTCCCGACGCGATCCGTGTCGCCAGCGACGGATCGCGTCCCTGGAGAAATCGGACGAGGGGATCGATCGTCTCGAGATACGCGTCGGCGTCGTCCAGCATCCGCATGACGGGCTCGGCCCCGTCCAGGCGGCAGGAGCGGGCGGCATCGAAGACGCGCGCCAACCCGGACCGCGACAAGAGCGCGAGGGCGGTTTCGATGCCGAGATCGGCCTGATCGGCCTCAAGACCTCGCGAGCGATGAAAGCCGGCAAGATACGTCGTGGCGGGATACGGAGTATTGAGCTGGGTCAGCGGCGGGGTCAGCAACAGGACGCGCATCGCGCGCATTATAGCAGGAGCGGGCGAGGAGCCGGAGAGTCGTCGGAA
>JBDSOK010000180.1:0-11400 GCA_039914845.1 Nitrospiria bacterium
CGATGGCTTCCGCGCCCTCCCGCCCCACCAATCCCTGGATCTGGTCGACGATCTGGCCCTGTGCCGCTTGCTGCCCGAACGCCAACCCGGCGATCGCGATGACGATGATCAACAACGGCGCGAGCGAAAAGATGGTGTAGTAGGCCAGCGCCGCCCCCAGGCGCGGCACATTGTCGTTGTTCCACTCCACATATGTGGCTTTAAGCAGGCCCCAGAACATCCGCGGGGTGATCGACGGCTGTTTTTGCCGTGCCATAACGGACTCCGGACAGGCGTGAGCGACACACTCAGCGGGCTATCGCTACGAAAGGCCGCGCAAGAACGAACGGGACGATAACTCGAGCGCCAAACGGCCCGATGAGAGCCGGCGTCGACCAACGATAAGCCAATAAAACCCTAACACGCCACAAGAAATGGGGTCAACGCGGGAAATACGAAGTGGTTTGCGGAAATACCTACGGAGCGGATTGGGCCTGGCCGTCGAGAGGGGTGACGGATGCAAGGCGGAGCGAGCACCGGAGCGCAGCGACAACGCCGCAGACGCGCCCTATCGGCGGATCAGGCTCAATCCATCGTGGCGCCGCCACACAGGTTGACGGCCTGCCCCGTCATCCCCGCCGCCGCATCGGACGCCACGTAGACCGCCAATTCCCCCACCTCGCGCGGCTCGATGAAGCGCTTCAGGGGCACGGCGGCTTCGGCCTGTTTGCGGAATTGGGATTCGCTGATCCCCATCGCGCGGGCGCCGTTGGCGATGCCCTGCTCGGCCATCGCCGTCTCGACCCAACCGGGGCAGAGGGCGTTCACCGTGATGCCGCGGGGCGCGAGTTCCAACGCCAGCGAGCGGGTCAGGCCGATTACCCCGTGCTTGGAGGCGCAGTAGGCCGCGTACCCCGGCACGCCGAAGCGGCCGAGGACCGAAGACAGGTTGATGATCCGGCCGTGGGCGTGATCCTTGATCTGCGGCGCGACGGCTTTGGTCACGAGGTACGCGCCCGTCAGGTTGGTGGCGATGATCTGATGCCAGAGCGCGTCATCCGGATCAGCCAGCGCGGTGATGCCCGACACCCCGGCGTTGTTCACGAGGACATCGATCGCGCCCCATTGCCGGATGACCGCCTCGACGCCTCGTTCGACCATCGCCCGGTCGGTCACGTCCATCGCGAGTCCGAGGACGCGGGCGCCCGAGGGGTCCAGTTCGCGCGCGGCGCGCGCAAGCCGCGCCGTATCCCGCGCGGTAATCGCCACCTTCGCGCCCTCGGCCAGAAACGCCCGGGCGATCGCCAGCCCGATGCCCGTCCCGCCGCCCGTCACCAACGCGACTCGATGCTCCAAACGCATAGAACGCCTCCGACTCGCTACGACTTCCGTGCGACGATAATCTCCGGCGGAAAATCGTCCACCTGAATCGCGTCGCGTCGCAGAGCCGCTGCGACCCGCACCAGATCGGCCTCGGGCTTGGTGATCACGCCGCGGGCCACGCCCTCCTGGAGCAGGGTCGCGTCGTCCGCCTTCGGAAGCCGGCGGTCCTGCACCGCGGCGCGCAGTTTCTGTTCCACCGCCTCGGCGGCGACGATCTGCACCAGCGCCGCATCCAGTCGCCCAACCGCCTCGTTCGTGTCGGCCGGCGCGTACACCCCGGTGGTCAGGCGATCGCGCGCCGCCGAGGGTTCGAGCAACAGACTCGCCACCCGGTGAACCAGACGATCGCTCGGCGGATGGGCCCGCCGTCCCAGCGGAAAGATCGTCGCGCGCAACAACCACGCGAGGGGGCGGTTGGGGAAATTCCTCAAGACCGCGTCGAGGCGCTCTTCGATCAGCGCGAAACTGTGCTCGCAGGCCCATTGGACCAACGGCAGATCCGCCGCCGGGCGGCCCTGATCTTCGAAGCGCTTGAGGGCGGCGGACGCCAGGTAGAGGTAGCTGAGAACGTCGCC
Source organism: Nitrospiria bacterium (assembly GCA_039914845.1). GTDB lineage: Bacteria > Nitrospirota > Nitrospiria > 2-01-FULL-66-17 > 2-01-FULL-66-17 > 2-01-FULL-66-17. The sequence goes on from JBDSOK010000180.1 coordinate 1,938, forward strand.
CAAACGCGCCGAGAGCGACTCCTTGCGCTTGAGTCCTCCGCCGACGACCGCCATCGCCATGTCGGCCGTGAGCGCAAACGCCGCGCTCATTCGACCGATGCGCTGCATGAAGCGCCGCGTGGGGCCCTGGATCGGGACCGAGACGCCGCGGCCGCCGCTGAGACCGAGGGCGAAGGCCCGCGCCGCGTTCCGGACGATCAATCCCAGATGGCCGAAGAAGGCCCGGTCGAACTCGCGGAGGCCGCGCTCCTGATCGGCATCGGCCGCGGCGCGCAACTCGGCAAAGACGAACGGATGACAACGAATCGCCCCCTGCCCGAAGATGATCAGGCTGCGGGTCATGATGTTCGCGCCCTCGACGGTGATGCTGATCGGAATCGCCTGATAGACCCGCGCCAGAAAATTACGGGGCCCCAGCACGACCGCCGATCCGCCGTGCACGTCCATCGCGTCGTTGACCGCTCGTCGCATCAACTCGGTGAGGTGGTACTTGACGATCGCCGAGATCACCGACGGCTTCTCACCGCGGTCCAGGGCGCCCACCGTCATCACCCGCGCCGCATCCATAAGATAGGTCGAGCCCGCGATGCGCGCCAAGGCTTCTTCCACGCCCTCGAATCGGCCGATCGGCGTCTTGAATTGCTTGCGGATCCGCGCGTACGCGCCGGTCGAGCGACTCGCCAGCTTGCCGGCTCCGGTGGCAAGCGCCGGCAACGAGATCGAGCGCCCTGCCGCGAGGCTCTCCATCAGCATCCGCCATCCCTGGCCGACCCGCGCCCGCCCGCCGATGACCCAGTCCATCGGAATGAACACGTCGCGCCCGCTGTTGGGACCGTTCTGAAACGGGATGTCGAGGGGCACGTGCCGCCGGCCGATCGTGATGCCCGGCGTGGTGGTGGGAATCAACGCGACGGTGATGCCCAGTTCGTGTTGGGAGCCGAGCAGGCGGTCGGGATCGGAGAGCTTGAACGCCAATCCCAGGACGGTCGCCACCGGACCGAGCGTAATGTACCGTTTGTTCCAGTTCAGCCGGATGCCCAGGACGTTCGACCGGCCCTCGAAGGCGCCGCGGCACACCACGCCGGTATCGGTCATCGACGCCGCGTCGCTGCCCGCTTCCGGCCCGGTCAACGCGAAGCACGGCACCTCTTCGCCGCGGGCCAATCGCGGCAGATAATACTCGCGCTGCTCGTCGGTGCCGTAATGCAGGAGCAATTCGGCGGGACCCAGGGAATTGGGCACCATCACCGTCACCGCGCCGGTGATGCTGCGGCTGGCGAGTTTCATCACCACGTTGGAATGCGCCAGTGCGGAGAATTCGAGGCCGCCGTATTTCTTGGGAATGATCATGCCGAAAAATCCCTTGGCCTTGATGAAGCGCCAGACCTCGGGCGGGAGATCGCGCCACTCTTCGGTGATCCGCCAGTCATCCAGCATCGCGCACAACTCTTCCACCGGCCCGTCGAGGAACGCGCGTTCCTCGTGCGAGAGCGAGGGTTCGGGAACCGCCAGCAGGCGCTCCCATCGCGGGCGGCCGCCGAAGAGTTCGGCGTCCCACCACACGGTCCCCGCCTCCAGCGCCTCGCGCTCGGTCTGAGACATGGTGGGCATGGCGCGGCGGAATGCACGCAAAATCGGGGCGGAAATCCAACGTCGTCTCACGGCCAACAGGTCCATGCAGCGCCCTCCCCTATCTGGGCCTCAACCATAACAGATTTTTCGCAACCCGAACCACGGCCTTTAGCCTAAAACTCTCGCAACATTTTCGCAACGGCGACGCGGTACATTTGAATTGTTCGTCGCGGTGTGTGTTTGCCGGCCGATCCTTGGCGAGCCGACGAGCGATCCCCTCATCGCGTTCGGATTCTCTTCCTCCCAAGCCCAAACCTGGGGAGAACCGTAAAAGGAGCGACCGATGGCGATGACCAACGATCACATCATTTCTACCCTGAATAATCTGATCGAGACCTGTACCGACGGTGAAAACGGCTTTCGCACCGCCGCCGAATCGTTGACCAACCCCGAACTGATGCGCCTCTGTCGGCAGTACGAGCCCCAACGGCGGCGCTTCGCCGACGAACTCCAGGCCGAAGTCCGGCGGCTGGGGGGCGATCCCGAGCGCGGGGGCAGTCTGGCCGGGGTCCTGCACCGCGGCTGGATCAATATCAAGTCGGCGGTCACGGGCGGGAAAGAAGACGGCATTCTCCAGGAAGCGCAACGGGGCGAGGAGGCCGCGCTCAAAAATTACGACGAGGCCCTCCAGGCCGGATTGCCCCCCGACCTGCGCTCGATCATCGAACGACAGCGCCGGGAGATCCACACCGCCTATGAACGGCTCCGCGAGTTTCTGCCGGAGGGCGCGCAGTCCGGCGAGCGGAGTTCGTCGCCCGGGACGCGATCGGAATCGACCGAGCCGCGCGAACGGATCGCGCGCGACGCGTTCGCGCGACGCGGAAGCCTGCCGTCCCTGTTGAAGTCTCCGCAGGAATTCTTCGCCGCCGGCCCCCTGGACGTGATGCGGCGGATGACCCGGGAGATGGATCGGTTCTTCCAGGACCTCGGGGGCTCTCACGGCGAGCAGGCGCTCTGGTCTCCCCCGATCGAGGTCATGGAACGGGAAGGAAAGTTCATCGTCTGCGCGGAACTCCCGGGACTCGCGCACGGCGAGATCCAGGTCGAAGTGACCGATCGGGAACTGCTCATTCAGGGCGAGCGGAAACGGGACGAGCGGACCTCCGAGGAGGGGGCCTATCGGTCCGAGCGCCGCTATGGACGGTTCAGCCGCGTGATCGCGCTCCCCGATGGCGCCCAGGCGGATCACGCGCGCGCGCGTTTTACGAACGGCGTACTCACCATCTCGATTCCGATCCCTCAGCCGGCGCGCCGGAGCCGACGAATCGCGGTGGAGACCGATGGACCGGCCGAAACCGCGGGCGAACGGGCTCAACCGGGAGGCTGGATCGAGGCGGCGTGAAGGCGGGTCGAGCGGATCAGCGCTGAACGACCCAGGGACGATAACCCTCCTCGGCATATGCGGCGGCGCGCTTGACGGCCTCCGCGCGAGAGGCAAACGGTCCCATCCGCACGCGATAATAGCGGACCCCGTCGACCACCGCCTCCTCGACGGCGATGCGCGGCGAGGCGAGGGCGAGCGTGAGTTGCACCGCGTGGTCACGCTCGGCGAACGCGCCGAATTGAATCGCAAACGGACCGGGGGTGGGGCCGGCGGTGGTGTCCACCACCCGCTGCCGGTATCGGAGGTCGCGATCGAGGACTTCGACCCTCAGGCGCCCGACGCCGTCGGGAACCAACCCGACGGCATGTGCCGCGGCCAACGACAGGTCGAGTTGGCGGCCGGGGACGAACGGGCCGCGATCCGTCACGGTGACGGTCGTGGAACGGCCGGTCTTGGCGGAGGTCACGAGTAAACGCGTCCCGAAGGGCAAGCTGGGGTGCGCCGCGGTGAGCGCATGCATGTCGTAGCGTTCACCGGACGCGGTCAAACGGCCATGGAAGGGCTCGCCGTACCAGGAAGCCGTCACCGTGAAACGGGATCCTGGCTCGGGGCTCATGGAGGAGCCTGCGCACCCCGTCAGCAAGACAGCAAGAGCAAGGGCGTAGCTCACAGCTCACAGCTCACAGGAAGGCCCCCAGGATGAGGTTTCGCTATGAGCTATGAACTAACCCATATCCCAAAAGCCCCGAAGGGCGCGAATCGCTTGACCCGCTGCTCGGCCAACGGCACGAAGGATCGGGCTTCATCGAGGGAGGTCAGGAGGTGGTGCTCGTTTAAATGCGGCACCCACCGCGCTTTGAGCGCGGCCAGGTTTTCGTGCTCGGTGTGATACGGCGCATCGGTCAATGCGCTGAGCAGCTTGGGATTGGCGACGTCATAGCCCTGTAACACCCAGTGGGCGCCGAGCGCGCCGAGCGACGGCGCGTTGGGCCCGATGAGGGGCAGCCATTCGACGGCCTCGGGGCTGATCGTGTCGATCGCCAACGTCACGGCGATCCGACTATACGGACGTGACTCGAGATCGGCCTTGGACGCCAGATGGCGAACCAGCCGCGCCTCGTCGGTCCAAAGCGGCGGCAGCGGCCCGGCGTCGTCGGGACGAGCGAGATCGGAGACCACGTGACAGACCGAACTCCAAATATTCTTGTCGACCGAGTACGGCCGGTCGGTGTCCTCCCGCAACACATACAGGAAGGGTCCGTTTTGCGGCCACCAATTGGCCATCGGCAACCAGTTCTGTCGGGCATCAAACCCCAGCAACACGTGCCGTCCGCCGTCGCGGTCTTGAAACGACACGGTCTCGATGGGAACGGAATGGGGCATGGACCCTCCTCGGTCTTGTGGTCAGCTCTTCAGGCGCTTGAGCGCCTCGACGTATTTTTGGCTGGTGTGGTGAATCACGTCGGCGGGAAGGCTCGGCGCGGGCGGTTGATGATTCCAGCCGATCGAATTCACATAGTCGCGGACATATTGCTTGTCGAAGCTGGGCGGCGAGCTGCCGGGGGCGTATCCGTCCTTTGGCCAGAAGCGCGACGAATCAGGCGTCAGCACTTCGTCGATCAGATACGGCTGGCGCGTCTCGGGCTCCAATCCAAATTCGAACTTGGTATCGGCGATGATGATGCCCAGCGACTCGGCCCGGGCCGCGGCCCGCTCGTAGATCGTCAGGCTGCACTTGCGGACGAGCTGCGCCAGCTCGCTGCCGACCAACGCCTCCATTCGCTCGAACGGGATGTTCTCATCGTGGCCGGTCGTCGCCTTCGTCGAGGGCGTAAAGATGGGCCGGGGCAAGCGCTCCCCTTCGCGCAGGCCCGCGGGCAGCGTTTGGCCGCAGACGGTTCCGCTCTTTCGGTACTCGGCCCAGCCGGATCCCGCCAGATAGCCCCGCACGATGCACTCCACCGGCAACGGCTCGGCCTTCGCCACCAACATCGTCCGGCCCTCCAAGATCTCCCGGTACCGCGCGCAGGCCGGGGGGAACTTGGCGACGTCGATGGAAATGAGGTGATGCGGCAGCACGTCCTCCATCGCCCACAGCCACTCAAACCAGAAGGCCGACAACTGAGTCAAGATATAGCCCTTGCCGGGAATGCCGTCGGGCAGCACGACGTCGAAGACCGACAGCCGATCGGTCGCCACCAGGAGGAAATACTCCCCCACATCGTAAATGTCGCGGACCTTGCCCCGGCGCTTAGGGCCCAGGGCCTCCAACTGCGTGTCCAACACCACCGGGCGCTCCCACGGTTCGCTCATGTCCCCACCCTTTTCGTCGGCCCGCGGCTTTGCTTGCCGCAGGGGTCCGCAGGTCTATACCAGACCGCGCAGCCGGACGCAAGCCCCCCGTCGATTGCCTGGGGTTCGACGGGGTGACCCCTCGCACCGCGGCCCATGAGGCGGCCCCCCTGACCGACCTGGAGCGCGCCTATTTCGCGGACACGGCGCCCATCTATCGCGAAGACAGCGGCATCGAGCCGCTGATCGACGGAGAGGCGTATTTTCGCGCCGTGCATGAGGCGATCGAGGCGACGGAACCCGGCGACCTGATTTACATGCTGAGCTGGTGGTTCGATCCGCATTGCCTGCTCATCCCGGCGGCCCAGGGCGGGCAGAAAGAACTGGGCCGGCAACTGGTCGATAAGGTGGTTGAGGGCGTGGACGTGCGACTCATCCTCTGGGTGAATCCGCTCTCGCCCGGCCCCACCTTGTGGAGTTTCGGAACGGTGCTCGGTCCGGCGGTCGAATCGTTCACCGACCACAGTGTCGTCGAGCGGAATATCTATGCGGCGCGACTGCTGCGGGATCTGGAGGCGCCCGAGGGGCCCCGCGCAAGACCGCCGCTGGCCGACCGGGTGCTCTTGGACTGGTCGGGCACGTGGACATCGTCTCATCACCAAAAAGCGGTGGTCGTGTCCAACCGGGGAACGCCCGTCGCCTTCCTGGCGGGTATGGATTTCGCGCCGATCCGATGGGACCGGTTTCACCATCCGCGCAGGCGGTGTTTTCTGAAGGCCGGCGGCCGCCAGCCGTGCAATTGGCACGACGCCGGGATCAAGCTCACCGGCGCCGCCACCAAAGGAGTGATGGAGACGTTTACGGCGCGTTGGCGGGAGTGCGAGTCGCTGCCGCCACGGGAGTATTCGCGACTGGGCCGCTCCGAATCCTATAATCCGCCTCCGCCCTATCCCCCGCTCCAGGATATTTCGGCGGACCCGGTATCCGCCCCCGGCCGGAGCGTGCAGGTCCTACGCTCCTTCGGCCGGGTGAAGATTCCGTCGTTGACCACATCGGAACGCTGGAGCACCTTGCCGACGGAAGGCGTCTTCGAGATTCGGGATACGTTGATCAGCGCCATCCGGGCCGCCCGTCTCGCCATCTACGTGGAGTGTCAGTTTCTCAATCGCGAAGAAAGCGTGTTGAACTCCGTCTTCCCCCCCGGCCCGTTTTTCAAACACTCGTTCGTCTATCCCGAAATCACGGCCGCGTTGAACCGGGGCGTGAAAGTCATCTTCGTCACATCGGGCCGCGGCGATCCCTACGACGGCGAACGCGGCCCCATCAACACCGCCCTCAGCCAAACCATCCAGACCTCGATCCTCGATCAGATCGCGCCTGAGTTCCGCCACCGCTTCGTGCTCTATCGCGTCAATTATCTGACCGTCCACTCCAAAGTCGTGCTGATCGACGATGTGTTCCTCTCCATCGGTTCGGCCAATTTCTTCGACCGTTCGCTCGACGGAACGGACACGGAATTGACGGTCGCCGCCGTCGATACCGGCACGCTGGTCCGCGATCTGCGCGTACGCCTCTGGGCGGACCACCTCCGCATCGACCCCGATGATCCGGCCGTCCAAGCCGGCCTGGGAAACCTCGAGCAAGGGCTCGCGATCTGGCGGCCAGGGGTCTGGGGCTCCCCACCTCCCCTTCCCGAATCGGCGGTCAAACCGGTTCTCCGTCTCATCGGCCCTCCCGACCCCGAGCCTTGAGTTCTTCGCGGGAGCTGTGGTATCGTCGGGTCCAACTTGCCTACTCGACTCCCTCCCGATGTCCATCCGTCCTTGGTGGTGATGACGTACAACATTCACCACGGTCGCGGCCGCGACGGCTCGGTCCATCTCGGCCGGATTTGCGACGTCATTCAGCAGGCGGCCCCCGACCTCGTGGCCTTACAGGAGGTGGACCGCGGCCTCAGCCGCAGCGCGTCGATCGACCAGGGGCAAACCATCGCCGACGCCCTCTCGATGTGTCACACCGCGGGTCATAATTGGTTTCTGGAAGAGGGCGCCTACGGCAACGCGTTTCTCTCGCGGTGGCCGGTCACGGTGATCGGCAACCTGGACCTGAGCGTCACGGGTCGCGAACGACGCGGCTGCTTGCTCACGCGGGTCCACACCGAGCACGGCGATCTGGTAGTGGGCTCGCTGCACCTCGGCCTCTTCCCCGGCGAACGGCGCCTCCAGAGCGAGCGGCTCCTCCGTCGCGTGGAAGAGCTCTGTACCGACGATCCCGTCATCTTGATGGGCGATTTCAACACCCTGCCGTCCTCCAAGATCGCGGGCGGCTTCCGCGAGGCCTATCGCGACGTCTTCCAGGCGGTGGGCCGCGGTCCGCGCGCGACGTATCGAAAATGGGGCCTGTCGCTCGGGCTCGACTATATCTATGCCGGCGACGGACTGCTTCCGCTCGACGCCGGGGTGATTCGAACCCCGGCCGCCTATCTGGCCTCCGACCATTTTCCTCTTCTCGCCCGGTTGCAATGGGCGCCGCCGGCCGTCGAGCAGGACCTGCCGGACTGGGCGGCGGACGAGACCTCTCCCGATTTGTCCGTTTCCCTTCGCTGACCGGTTCGTCTACCCGCTTCAGGACCTGACGGCATGGGGCTGAGCGCCAACGTCAAGCTCCTCGCCGGTCTGCTGATCGGCGCGCTGGCGGGACTCGGCGCACGATGGGCGGCCGTCGATCATCCGGAGATCCTGCCGTGGGTCGAGCGCCTCATCGAGCCGATCGGCCGCATCTTCCTCCGCTTGCTCTTCATGCTCGTCGTCCCGCTGCTTTTTTCTGCGCTCGTCATGGGCATTTCGGGTCTTGAGCTGCGCGGAGCGGGCCGTCTCGGCGCCAAAACGCTGGGCTATGCCTTCGTCTTCTCGGTGATCGCGGTCGTGATCGGCGTCGGCCTGGTCAATCTCGTGCGCCCCGGCGACGGCGGCGGGGCCTTACGCGCGCTTTCCGGGGCCGCCCACGCACCCGTCGCGGCCCCGATCGAGGTGTCCCCGGCCTCCCTGATCGGCGGCCTCGTGCCCGACAATCCGGTCAAAGCCGCGGCGGCCGGCGATATGGTGGGCCTCATCGTCTTTTCCGTGATCTTCGGCCTCGGGCTTGCCGTGACCCGCACCGCGGGAGCCGCCCGGCTTCGCGAAGCAATCGAGGGACTCTACGATGTGATGATGACGCTCATCGCGGGTGTGATGCGCTTGGCGCCGGTCGGCGTAGCGGCCCTGGTCTGTACCATGACCGCCCGCCTGGGCCTCGACCTGCTGGGGCCATTGCTCGCGTACGTCGGCGTGGTGCTGCTGGCCCTGCTCATCCAACTGCTCGTCGTCTACTCGGCGGCCGTGCGATTGTTGGGCGGCCGCTCGCCCCTGGCGTTCTTCCGCGACGTTCGGCTCGCCATGGCCACGGCATTCGCGACGTCCTCATCAAGCGCCACACTGCCGACCGCCCTGATCGTGGCCGAGGAGCACCTCAAGCTGCCGCGCCACATCAGCCGCTTCGTCCTGACCGCCGGCTCGGCGATGAACCAGAACGGCACCGCGCTCTTCGAGGGCATCACCGTCCTGTTCCTCGCCCAACTCTTCGACGTCCACCTCGGTCTCGGTCAACAACTCCTGATCATGGGGATTTGCATCCTCGCCGGCGTCGGCACCGCCGGGGTCCCGGCCGGCTCGCTGCCGGTCATCGCCACCATTTTGGTGCTGGTCGGCATTCCGGTCGAAGGGCTGGGCCTGATCCTCGGCGTGGACCGGCTCCTCGACATGTGCCGCACGACCGTGAATGTGACGGGGGATCTGGCCGTCGCGGTCATCATCGCCCGTCACGAGGCGGGAGCCTGTCCATGAAGGGCCATCTACTGCGTTGTCGCTGTGCTCCGGGGCTCGCGTACAACTAGTACGCTGCGCTCCGGTGCTCGCTCCGCCTTGTATCTGACCCTTCCTGCACAGGCTCCCCACCAGACAGGTCTCCGCGACGCGTGCGGTCGCGTTCGCGTGCTGTTCGGCAATTCCCCTTCCCCCCTTGTGGGGGAAGGATGGGATGGGGGGTGCCCCCACTCCTGAACAGGCTCCCTAACAGACAGGCCTCCGAGGCTCCTGCCGTCGCGCTCGCGCTCGACCCGTGATCGGCCCGGCTGTGGTACAAAAAGAAGAGGACGTTGGAGTTCGCCATGCCCCGCAC
>JBDSOK010000302.1:0-3138 GCA_039914845.1 Nitrospiria bacterium
AAATCGGCCAGATCGGTCAGCTTGCTCGTGGCGTGACGCTGAAACGCAAGCGCAAGATCCTCGGCACTCATTCCTTCGCCGTCGTCGGATACCGTCACCGACCATCCCGCGCGACCGGACAACTCCACGTCGATGCGGGTCGCCCCCGCGTCCAACGCATTTTCGACGAGCTCTTTGACGACCGACGCGGGCCGCTCGATCACCTCGCCCGCGGCAATTCGATTGATCAGACCATCGGGCAAGAGGCGGATACGACCCGCGGAGGCGGAGGGTAAGGCGGTGTGCATGGCGGAATACACGGGTCCGAACGCCCCCTAACGAAGTTCGGCGAGCTTTTCCTTCGCGAGGTTGACCTCGCTCGCGTGAGGGAATTCTTCCAGGATGCGCCGGAGTGCGCCGCGCGCTTTGGCCTTGTCACCCACCGCCGCATAGGCGAATCCCGACTTCAGCAGCGCGCCGGGCAATTTCTCGTTTTTGGGATACTGGGTCGCAAGGCGGGCATATTGATCGAGGGCCTGCGGAAACTGCCGGGTCTGATAGTAGCTCTCCCCCAGCCAATAGAGCGCGTGGGGCATGAGAATGGACGTCGGATATTGTTGCATGAATCCTTGGAACCCTTGAATGGCCAGGTCGTAATTGCCCTTGACGTAATCGTTATACGCCAGGTTGTAGGCCTCGACCGGACTCAGCCCGCCGCGGGGCGTGCGGCCGGGCAGCACCACGCGGTCCTGTTCGGGCGGCGTCTCCGAAGAGCCGGGCGGAGGCACGACCGAAGACGTGGCAGCCGATGCGCGCCGCTCCTGCTCGGCCAATCGCGCGTCGAGCGCATCCAGGCGGGCGATGATTTGGTTGGAACGATACGACTGATCGTCCGCACTTTTGGCCACCTCGGACAGGGTATGGGCCTGATCTTCCAGGCGGCCTTGGAGGGTTTGGAGATCGGACGCGACCTCGTCCAATCTCACGACCGCGTCGACCTGGTTCTTTTGCCCGCTGCTGGAACGGTCCTGGAGCGTCTTCTCGACGGCGGTCAACCGGCCGGCGAGGTGGTCGGACTGTCCCCGAACCGTCTCCACGTCGGTTTGCACGTCCACCAGCGCGGCCTGCGTCGCGCAGCCGCCCAGCCAGATGACGCTGATCGCGACCGCCGCGATGCCCGGCTTACCGCACCGCAAGATGGGCCCGTCGATTCTGCTGATAACAGGCTTCCCCGGCCTGGCGGCACGCGGGCTGCTCTTCCCCGTAGCTGATGATCGACACCCGCCCGGTCGGCACGCCCAGCGCAACCAACACCCGCTTCACCGCCTGCGCCCGCCGTTCGCCCAATGCCAGGTTGTATTCGTTCGTGCCCCGTTCGTCCCCATGGCCTTCGACGCGCACCGCCGTCTGGCCGCGGGCCATCAACCATTTGGCATTGCGCTCCAGCACCGTGCGCGCGGCGGGGCTGATTTCAGCGCGATCGAATTCGAAATACACGTCGGCCAATGCCGATCCCCCCGATTCGAGGGGAGGCGCCGCCTCAGTGGGGCGCTCGTCAGCCAAGGGAGGCAGGGGGGTCACGTCTTCAAGCGGGGGAGGCGCGGGAGCCTCGGTTCCGGATTCCGGAAGCTGTGCCGACTTGCCGACAGTTTGAGGTTTCTTCGGACAACCGGACAGCATGATTGTCATCGCGATCATCCCGATCGCGGCCGCAGCCCATCGTGTGTGTAACCGCATGCATCCCTCCCTGTGTAATCCTGCTCTCATCCTCGCGAGCCCGGCCCTCGTACTTTCACAATGCGGAGCGCCAAGGGTTGCCCACAAACGCGGTTCAGAATACAAAGATCATGGGCAAAATGCAAGGTCAAGGAGCCGTCATTTTCCCTGCCGAGGCCCGTCATCTTGACCCACAGGCGCGCGACGTGATACCCTGCCTCGCCCCTGAGGAGTATCGTCAATTGGGATATATCGCCTGCCTCATTCTGTCGTTGCTCCCCGGCCTCGCCTGGGTTCCCGTGGTCCGCGCGGCGCCGGCATCCCTCCACATGATCGCCCCCGACGTGTACGTCTATACCGCGCCCGACGGGGAGGCGAACGCGGGCGTCGTGATCGGTGATGCGGGGGTGGTGGTCATCGACAGCGGCCCCACCCCGGAGGCGGCGCGCGGGCTGGCGGCGGCCATCAAGCGGTTGACGCCCAAACCCATCCTCTACGTCGTGCTGACCCATTTTCACGGCGATCACACCTTTTCCGTCCATGAATTGGCTCCGACCAAGGGCGTCATCACCCACGTCTATACCCAGGAACACCTCGCCGAACACGGCCGGGATCACCTCAAGGAGTACCGAACCCGGTTCGGCGATGGGCCGACCACGGGCGCGACGATCCCCGTGCCCGCCATCGCGTTTCCCGATATGTACAGCCTGCCGCTCGGACGCCAGCACATCCTGCTCTTCTATCAGGGGCGAGGACACACTCGGGGCGATATCGTCGCCTATCTCCCGACCGCGCATGTCCTGTTTACCGGTGATCTGGCCTCTGCCGGCCGTCTCCCCTGGCTCGGCGACGGGTACGTGAAGGAGTGGCAACAGACATTGGATCGCCTGGCGGTGCTCGACGTCACCAAGGTGGTGCCGGGGCACGGCCCGTCCGGAGGCCGCGAGGTCTTGTTCCGATTTCGCGAGTATCTCACCGACCTGTATTCCGCGGTCTTTGTGGCGTGGATGATCAAACGGCCGATCGAGGCCGCCATGAAGGAACTCACGCTCCCGAAGTACGAGGGATGGCTCAAATACCGCGAATGGCTTCCACTCAACGTCTCCACCGTCTATCGGGAACTGGTCGCCGAGTCCGAGGGGGCGCCGTCGTATCAAACGATGCCCCCGGCGCAATAGCCGGCGGGGATCTCCAAACGGGAACGGGCGACCGAAGTCGCCCGTTCGCATCCATTCACCAGGGTCGCCCCGATTAATCGTGGCGGCGGCCCTTGCCCTGACCTTTCCCTTTCCCCGCGCCGTGCTCTTTATAGTAGCTGCGGACTTGGCCGGGCTTGAGTTTGACCAGACGCGCGGGAACGTGGCCGCGGTCGACCACGACCCAAGGCCCGCCATAACCCGAGCCGCGGTACCAGCCGCCGTCGCGGAAGGAATACCAGACCCC
>JBDSOK010000306.1:0-4564 GCA_039914845.1 Nitrospiria bacterium
CTCCCTTGGCCTCGTCCCAATCGCAGGTGGTGAGCACGGCCCCTTCCAGACGATACCGCTGGTCGGCCAGCCGCTCGATCCGGTCACCGGACACGTGATAGTGGTCCCGGGGAAGAAAGAGGCGGCCTTGGGTCAGGACGCCGGTCCGCGTCTTCAGATCGAGGTTCATCGCCTCGGCCTTGATCGTATCGTCCCCGTCGCGGGCCGTGATCCCGCCGCTGATGAGCATCCGGCCGGTGGACCGGTGCAATTCGGCTCGTTCCGCGTCGAGGGACAACGTGCCTTGAGAGACGTGCAGCCGGCCCACGGCGGTCAGCACGTCCTGCTCGCGGGAATAACTCATCCGGTCGGCCGAGATCTCGACCGGCACATCGAAGGTCTCAATGGAGTGTTTGAGCGGACCGAAGGACTTGAGATCGGCGGGCTGTGCCGTGGCGACAGAAGCTCCCGACGCGGCGCACAGCAGGAGGGCCGCGCCTGTCGAGTGGAGGAAGGGGGCGCGGCGCAACACCCCTACCCGCGGAGGACCGACAGGTGTCCTTTGTGCTGAATGACGGCCTTGGCTTCCCCGACGGTATACAACGATCCGGTGATCACGCACCAATCGTCGCCGTGAAGACGGCCTTCGGTCTCGTCCAGCGCCCTCGCCAACGACGGAATGACGCGCACCGGGCACTGGAGACCGGATGCCGCATCGCGCAGCGCGTCGACCGAGGCGGCGCGGTGATAGGACGGCGCAGTCAGCACCACCTCGTCCGCGTGGACGCCGATGCACTCGATAATTCCTCGAAGGTCTTTATCGGCCAGAATACCGAACACCACCACCAACCGCCCCGCAGGGCGGCGCGCGCGTTCGACGCGAAGAAACTCGGCGAGGGCCTGGGCGCCGGCGGGATTGTGCGCGCCGTCCACCAGGATCCGGGGTCTCGCTTTCACCACTTCGAGGCGGCCCTCCCATTCCACCCGGGCCAGTCCCCGGCGGATGGCCTCGTCTCCGACCGGCAATCCGCGCGCGTGTCCCCATTCGATCGCCGCCAGCGCGGTGGCGGCATTGGTCAATTGGTGGCGGCCTAAGAGCGGGCAGGAGAGTCCGTCGAGCGCCAGCGTTCGCCCGTGGTAGTCGAAGGCGACCGGCGAATTCCCGGCCACGAACACGTCGCGCCCCACCACCGTCATCGGGGAATCGCACTCCGCCGCCCGAGCCGACAGCACGGCAAGCGCCGCGGGGCGCGTCGCGGCGGTGACGAGCGGCGTCTGCGGCTTGATGATGCCCGCTTTCTCGCGCGCGATAGCTTCGATCGTCTCGCCCAAGTATCGCTCGTGATCGGCCTCGACGTTGGTGATCACCGACACGACGGGGCGGACGAGGTTGGTGGCGTCCAGCCTCCCCCCCATCCCGACCTCGACCACCGCGACGTCGACCTCCGCACGGGCGAACGCCAAGAACGCCATGGCGGTGGTGAATTCGAAAAACGTCGGATCGAGATCGGGCGGAAGCCGCGCGCGGAGTTCCCCCGCCAAATCCACCACGTCTTCGCGTCCGATCGCCCGGCCATCGACACGGATCCGCTCGGTGAAATCGATCAAATGGGGAGAGGTATACAGACCGACGACAGAGCCCGCCTCGCGAAAGATCGACGCCACAATCGCCGCCGTCGATCCCTTGCCGTTGGTGCCCCCGACATGCACCACCGGATAGCGCTCATACGGCCGCCCGACCAGATCGAGCAACCGCGCCGCGGGAGCCAGGTCCATCCGAATGCCGTGCCACTGCATCCGGTACAGAAATTCTATGGTCTCGTCATAGGTCATCTTATCGTTCTTCAGATCAGACCGCCGACCGACATCGCCGGCCGGTTGAGGAAGGGCCAGATGCAAGGCGGAGGGAGACCTCGCGCGCGGAGCGTACTGTATCGTACGTGAGCACGCGAGGCCGACCGACAACGCCGTAGATGGCCCTTCATCGACCGGCCGCCTACAGGCAGGAGAGGAGCGCGGCCAACGTCTGCTTCATCTTCTTGCGCTCGACGATCCGATCGATCAGCCCATGCTCCAGGAGAAATTCGGCGCGCTGAAACCCCGGAGGCAATTGCTGCTTGATCGTCTGCTCGATCACGCGCGGCCCTGCGAACCCGATGAGGGCCTTGGGCTCGGCCAGGATCACGTCGCCCAAACTCGCAATACTCGCGGTCACTCCCCCATAGGTCGGATCGGTGAGGATGGACACGTAGGGCACCTTGGCCTGCCGGAGGCGCCCCACCGCCACCGAGGTCTTCGCCATCTGCATGAGGGACAGGATCCCTTCCTGCATCCGCGCGCCGCCGGAGGCGGTCACGAGGATGAAGGGCATGCGGGAACCCGCGGCGCGTTCGGCGGCCCGAAAAATCCGCTCGCCGACGACCGAGCCCATGCTACCGCCCATGAAGCCGAAATGAAAGATGCCCAAGGCGATCGCGCGCCCCTCAAGGGTGCCGGTCCCACTAACCATCGCGTCGCGGGAACCGGTCCGCTCTTGGGCGGTCTTGACGCGATCGCGGTATTTCTGCGTGTCGCGAAATCCCAACGGATCACCGGGCGAGAGCTCGGCGTCCCATTCTTTAAAACTGCCCTCGTCCACGAGTAAGCCGATCCGCTCCTCGACCGTGATGGGAAAGTGATAATCGCATTTGGGGCAGACGCGGAGGTTGCGTTCGAGTTCCTTGCGGTAGATGATTTCCCGACAGTGGTTGCACTTGACCCACATGCCCTCACCGGGCTTCTTCGCCTTGTCGGGATCGTCGTCGGCGGGTCGGGTATCTTTTTGAAACCAGGCCATCGAGTCCTCGCGAACGACTCTACGGTATCATAACGCCCGAGGAGGCGGCAAGCATCTCGGGGCGAGCCGGCGGAAGGGTCTACTTCTTTGCGGTGCGCAGCGCGTGCAAATGCCGAAGGTAGCCGTCGGCGACGGTCTGGGGGTCCAGGCCGATGGCGCGGGCATATTGGGCGAGATAGCCTCGGAGGTAGCTCTCGTGGGGGAGGCCCCGCACATGGTCCTCTTCCACGAACTGCAGGTAGGCAATGCTGATCCGGGTCTGGCGCGCGATCTCTTGCAACGGAATCCCCACCGTTTCCCGGCGGGCCCGCAGCGACGCCCCGGTCACCTCGGCGAGCCCCAGGTCCGCATATTGGAAGGCCGGCGGGTTGGGGGCGTGGTTAACGGCCTCGCTGGTCGAAGCCACAGGCAACTTGAGCACCTCGCGATCGTAGACCGCACGCCGTTCGGGATCGGACAAGGTCTGCCAGGCCTCGTCCAAGCGGGCAAGCAGCGCGGTGCGATCGGTGGGGTCGAAGAGCGAATAGCTGCCGAGCGAGTCGCCGGAAAAGGTGCGCTTGGCGGAGGCATAGGCCTTGGCCAGCGCGTCATGCGAGACGGTGGGGGTCACGTCGAGGACTTCGTACAAGTTCTGATCGCGGAACGGCTTCATCCGCGAACGCACAAGTCAAACGCGATCTGTTCTCCCTTGAGGAGATTGGCGAGCACCATCCCCGCCCCGCGCGAGGACACCGCGTCGGGGAACTCGATCAGGGGCGGGCGCTTGCGCTTATTGGCCCGCCACACGCAGTCGTCATATTCGACATAGCCCAGATACTCGACCTGAATCCCGAAATACTTCGAGCAGGAACTGCGCATGGAGAGCCCCAGAGCCGCGTCGTCCTGGGACCGCACCTGGTTGACCACCAGCTTGGGCGAGAACTCCGCCATCGTTTTCCGGAGGCGACCGCCGATCTCGGGATCGATGGCCTCGACGCCGAGGATCAGATCGTGCGGGGTGCGGATGCCGCGCTCGTTCTTCTGATCCATGGCGCTGGAGACGAGCGCCTTGATGTCGGGATGTTTCACCGCCCGCTTAAAACGCCGGTAGAACGCGCTCTTGATGAAGCGATAGACGTTTTCGATCGACGTCGGTTCGGGAATGACGGTCAAGATGCCGTGGTCGGCCGCGAGGAAAAAGTCGAGGCTGTTGAACGACGTGCCGGCGCCGAGGTCGAGAATGATATACTCGACATCCAGATCCTGGATTTGCCGGATCAGGCGCATCTTCTCGGTGTATTTGGGATTGGCGATTTCGAGAAAGTCGTGCGCGCCGCTGATCAATCGCAGCGTGGGCAGCGCGGTGTCCCCGAGGACCTCGGTCAGCGACTTGACGCGGCCCTTGATGAAATCGGACAACGTCACCGCCGGGGGGTCGGCGCCCAGCGCGGTGTGCAGATTGGCGCATCCCAAATCGGCATCGATGGCGATCACGCGCTTGCCGAGATTGGCCAGCCCAATGGCGAGACTGGCGGACAGATACGTCTTCCCCGTCCCGCCCTTGCCCCCGCCCACCGCCCAAATTTCCTTGGGCAGCAAGCGGCCGTTTCCGTCTGGTCCCGCCATGCGCCTAGTTGTAACGCAACCCCCGTCGTTTTTCAAGGTTTTTCCACCCCAGACCCCACCCAGCGCCAGCTCAGGAGGGGTCAGATGCAAGGCGGAGCGAGCACCGGAGCGCAGCGTACTGGTTCGTACGTGAGCACCGGAGCG
>JBDSOK010000312.1:0-2586 GCA_039914845.1 Nitrospiria bacterium
TCGGGATGCACCAACACCTCCGCCGCGGGATGCGCCGCCTTCAGCGTGGCGACGTCGGATGCCATGATGCGATAGTGCACCGGGCAGTAGCCGTTATAGAGAATCAGATCTCGTCCGGTGCGTTTGGCGACATAGTCGCCGAGGAACTGATCGGGGATGAAAATGATTTCGCGGTCGCGCGGAATGCCTTCCACGACCTGGACGGCATTGGACGAGGTGCAGCAATAGTCGCTCTCGGCCTTGATCTCGGCCGTCGTATTCACATAACACACCACGACCGCACCGGGATGCCGGGCCTTGAGCGCGCGCAGTTGCTCCACCGTAATCATGTCGGCCATCGAGCATCCCGCGTCGAGATCGGGCAGGAGCACGGTCTTCCCGGGGTTCAAGATCGCGGCGGTCTCGGCCATGAAGTGCACGCCGCAAAACACGATGACTTGAGCCGGCAAATCGACCGCCATGCGCGACAACTCGAGCGAATCGCCCACGAAGTCCGCGACGTCCTGAATCTCCCCGATCTGATAATTATGGGAGAGAATCACCGCCTGTCGCTCGGCTTTCAGCGTCTGAATGCGCTCAACGAGGGACTGCGTGGCCGTGGTCGTCATGGCCGGCATTCTATCACAGACCGCGGGGGGAGAGAGGGGGAAGGAGGACTCGGGAGCCCCCCCGCCGCGACGGGAATATCGACGAGGCCATTGGGGTCGTTGGGGTAGGCCCAGGCGACGCGGCGACACGCCAAGCAAGCCTCAACCGGTGCCGCCGGCGGTCGCGGGGCAAGACGCCACCACCATCACCGGAGGCTCTATGAACCCACGATTCACCGCTCTGCTCTCCCTCTTGACCGTCGTCGCGTTTCATCTGGCCGCGGTCCCCGACGCATTGGCCGGCCAAGAAACGATCACGATCGCGCAACAGACCTTTGCGCCCCAGGTCACCACGATTCAGGTCGGCGATCATGTGACCTGGAGCAATCACGACAATGGCGACCATTTTCTGACCTCGTCGGGCCCCGCCTCGCGGTCCGTCGCCACGCAGGTGGAAAACCTGGAATTCCACCAACTCCTGGCTCCGGGAACCGACTACTCACACGCCTTCACGGCGCCGGGGATCTACGGCTACTTCTGCGCGATTCATCTCGGGATGTGGGGCACGATCGTCGTCGAGCCCTGACCAGGAAACGTCAGGCGCGGGCGATCAGGGCTTCGGCGATTTGAATGGCGTTCAGCGCGGCGCCTTTGCGGAGATTGTCCGAGACCAGCCAGAGATTGAGGCCGTTCGTGATGGACTGATCCTCGCGGATGCGGCCGACGAAGACCTCGTCCCTTCCGGACACATCCAGGGGCATGGGATACAGCTTGCGGACCGGGTCGTCGAACACCAGAACGCCCGGCATGCCGGCCAGCAGCGCCCGCGCTTCGTTGGCGGTAAGCGGCCGCTCGGTCTCGAGATTGACGGCTTCGGAATGGCAGCGCAGCACCGGCACGCGGACGGTGGTCGCGGTCAATCGGAGACGGGGCTCGCTCAGGATCTTCTGCGTCTCGCGTACGATCTTCACCTCTTCGGAACATTCCCCGCCCTCGCCGAACGAGCCGATATGCGGGAGGCAGTTGAAGGCGATCTGGTGAGGATAGACCTCCGTCTTCACCTCTTGAAACGACAGCAGCGCCTTGGTTTGTTCGATGAGTTCGTCCATCGCCGCCGAACCGGTGCCCGAGACCGACTGAAAGGTGGTGACCACCACCCGCTTGATCCGGACCGCGTCGTGGATCGGCTTGAGGATCATCACCAGCGGCGTGGTCGTGCAGTTGGGAATGGCGATGATGCCCTTGGCCGCCATCGCCAGGGCGTCGGCGTTGACCTCGGGGACCACCAGCGGCACTCCGTCGTCCATCCGGAACACGGCGCTGTCGTCGATGACCATGACCCCCGCGCCGGCTAGTTTGGGAGCATAGTCCCGGCTAATGGCATCCGTCGCAGAAATGAACGCGAAGTCGATCCCCTCGAACGGTCCCGCGGGGGTCAGTTCCTCCACCCGCCACTCCCGCTCCCCGCACGGAAGTTTCACGCCGGCCGATCGCTTGGAGGCGAAGAGGCGCAAGGACCCGAGCGGAAACTTCCGTTCGGCCAAGATGTCGAGCGTCTCCTTGCCCACCGCGCCGGTCGCCCCGATCACGGCCACCGTGTACGCTGATTTTTTCCGAATCATGAGCTGATCCCCGAATATCGAGGGGGCGCACGGCGTGCGCCCCCTCCGAACATTTGGCTGGGGGGCCAATCGTTACTTGGCGCCCGTCGTCGAGAACGGCAGGCGATACGGGGCACCGTCCAATTCCGTCCCGTCTTTGGCCTTCGCCGACCAGACCGTCACCTGATACACCGATTCGGCCTTGAGCGGGCCCGCAGGCTTGAAGCGGAGCGTGCTGGGATTCACCCAGGTGTACGTGCCGTCGAATTCAATGGGCTCGCCCTTCTCGTCGGTGGCGCCGCGCTGATCCATCGTCACGTCATCCTGGGTCGAGGGATCCATGGGACGATCGAAGACGATTTCGACCACCAGCCCGCTGAGTTTCGGAATGGCCTCTC
>JBDSOK010000029.1:0-4127 GCA_039914845.1 Nitrospiria bacterium
CCCCAGCTCCTTCGCGCGTCGATCGACGGCCGGTGAGCGGCGCCCACTGAGCAGGCCGACGCTCACCCCGGCAAGCGACAGCTCCTTCAAGCCGTGGCCGTCTTGGATATCGAACGATTTCACTTCCTGGCCGTCGCTCATCAACGTGATCTTCCCGTCGGTCAACACCCCGTCCACGTCCAGGAGTAGCAAGGCAATGCCCTTCGCGCGACGCAGCACTTGCCGGGAGGAGAGCGCCACCCTAAACGATGCCGGCCTTCAGGAGATCGTGCAGGTGCACGATGCCCTCGACGGTGCCGGCGGGATCGGTCACGATCAGGACGGTGATCGAGTGGCGTTCCATCAGCCCGACCGCTTCAGCCGCCAGCGCCGCGGCGACGATCGTCTTGGGGCGCAGAGACATCAGACTCTCGGCACGCCGATCGAGAATGCCCGCGCCCCCCTGCTCCAGGAGTCGCCGCAGATCGCCGTCGGTAATCACACCCAGCAGCCGGCCGTGATCATCGACCACGGTGGTCACCCCGAGTTTTTTGGAGCTGATCTCATAAATGACATCTTTGAGTGCCGCATCGGGCCGCACCTTCGGTACGTTCCCATCGCGATGCATGACCTGGTCGACGGTCAGCAGGAGGCGCTTGCCGAGGGCTCCGCCGGGATGATGCCGCGCGAAATCCTCGGGCTTGATCCCTTTGTGCTCCAACAGCGCCATCGCCAACGCATCGCCCAACGCGAGCGCCGCGGTCGTACTCGCGGTGGGCGCCAACGCCAAGGGGCAGGCTTCTTCCGCCACGCTCACGTCCAACGCGACCTCGCTGTTCTTGGCCAACATCGAGTGCGGATTACCGGTGAGACTGATCAACGGCACGCCCAGGCGCTTGATCGCCGGGAGGATCTTGAGCAACTCCTCCGTCTCTCCGCTGTTGGATAACGCGATCACCAGATCGCCGCGCGAGACCATGCCCAAATCGCCGTGGACCCCCTCCGCGGGGTGCAAAAAGGCCGAGGGAACGCCGAGGCTCGCGAGCGTCGCCGCGATCTTACGGGCGATGATGCCCGACTTGCCCATGCCGGTGACGATCACCCGCCCCCGGCACGCATCGAGGAGCACGACCGCGCGCTCGAAGCGTTCGTCCAAGCGGTCCCGCAACGCGAGAATCGCCTTGGCTTCGATGTCCAGCACGTGGCGTCCGCGGGCGAGGTTCATCGGGGTCGTGGGGTGTCCCCGGCCACGTCGACCGCCTCGCGAATCCGGACGACCTGGCGGAGGAGGTCTTCCACCTGATCCAGCCGCACCATGTTGGGACCGTCGGACGGCGCATGATCGGGATCGGGATGCACCTCCATGAAGAGACCGTCGCACCCAACCGCCACCGCCGCCCGCGCCAACGGGGCCACGAACTCACGCTGGCCGGTCGAGGCATGACCGGCGCCGCCAGGCAACTGCACGCTGTGCGTGGCGTCGAAGATCACCGGATATCCCCATTGACGCATGATCGGCAGGCTGCGGAAATCGGACACCAGGTTATTGTAGCCGAAGGTGGCGCCCCGCTCGGTCAGCATGAGGCGGTGATTGCCGGTGGAGACGATCTTGTCCACCGCGTGTTTCATGTCCCATGGCGCGAGAAACTGGCCCTTCTTGACGTTGACGACCTTGCCGCTGCGGCCCGCCGCCAGCAGCAGATCGGTCTGCCGACAGAGGAACGCAGGGATTTGCAGCACGTCGAGCACCATGGCGGCCGCGTGCACGTCTTCGACCGAATGCACGTCGGAGAGAACCGGCACGCCCACGTCTTCGCTCACCCGCTCGAGGATGCGCAACCCCTCGTCAACCCCCAGGCCGCGGAAGGCCGAGACGGAGGTGCGATTGGCCTTGTCGTAGGACGCCTTGAAAATGAACGGCATCCCCAACGACGCAGTGATGGCTTGTAGGCGTTCGGCCACTTGCAGGCACAGCGCTTCGTTCTCCACCACGCAGGGACCCGCAATCAGAAAAAGCGGATGCCCCTGCCCGACGACCAGTCCGTCGATCGCCACTTCGCGAGGTTGCAGGTTCTTCTCCACGGCTTATCCCTTTCGCCCACTCGGTCGATGCGCGAGCGCCGCGCCGATGAAGGCCTCGAAGAGCGGATGCGGCGTACGCGGGCGGGAGCGGAATTCGGGGTGGAACTGCACGCCCACGAACCAGGGGTGATCGGGGATCTCCACGATCTCGACCAGGTCCCGCTCGGGGTAGATCCCGCTGAACCGCATGCCGGCCCGGGTGAATCGCTCACGATAGGCATTGTTGAATTCATAGCGGTGCCGATGCCGCTCGGACACGTCTTCACGGCCGTATGCCGCATACGCCCGACTCTCTTTGACGACTCGACACGGGTAGGAACCCAGACGCATCGTCCCCCCCTTGGACTCCAGATTCTGCTGATCCGCCATCAGGTCGATGACCGGGTCGGAGGAGAACTCGAATTCCGTGCTGTTGGCCTTGGCCAGCCCGAGCACGTGGCGCCCATATTCAATGACCGCGCATTGCATCCCCAGGCAGATCCCGAGAAACGGCACGCCCCGTTCGCGCGCATACCGGATCGCCTCGATCTTGCCTTCGATGCCCCGATTGCCGAAGCCCGGGGCGACCAACACGCCGTCCACGCCGCTCAGGTGGGGCTCCGCTCCCTCAGCGGCCAACGTCTCCGCGTCGATCCAGGTGATGTCCACGCGCGCGGTGTGCGGGAGGCCGCCGTGGTGCAGCGCCTCCGACAAACTCTTGTACGAATCCTTCAGCCCCAGATACTTGCCGATCAAGGCGATGGACACCGTCGCGCCGGGGTGTTTGATCCGATCGACCAGCGCCTCCCAGGCCGAGAGCTGCGCCGGCATGGAGGGCAGGTGCAGATGGCGGGCGATCAATTCGTCGAGCCCCTGCTGATGAAAGACCAGCGGCACGTCGTAGATCGTGTCAACGTCCTGCGCCGAGATGACGGCTTCGCGGTCGACGTTGCAGAAGAGCGCGATCTTGGCCTTGAGTTCGGCGGCGACCGCCCGGTCGCTGCGACACAGCAAAATATGCGGCTGGATACCGATCTCGCGCAGCTTGTTGACGCTGTGCTGCGTCGGCTTGGTCTTCAACTCGCCCGACGCATTGACGTACGGGATGAGTGTGAGGTGAACGTACAGGACGTGGTCCCGCCCGACGTCGAAGGGAATTTGGCGGATCGCTTCGAGGAACGGCAGGCTTTCGATATCGCCCACCGTGCCGCCGATCTCGACGATGACGACGTCCACCCCCTCGCCGAGCGAGGTGATCGCCCGCTTGATCTCATCGGTGATGTGCGGCACGACCTGCACCGTGCCGCCCAGATAATCGCCGCGGCGTTCTTTCTGGATGACGTTGTCGTAGATGCGGCCGGTGGTGTAGTTGTTGCGGCGGCCGGTGGTGACGGTGGTGAAGCGCTCGTAATGCCCCAGATCGAGGTCGGTCTCGGTGCCGTCCTCGGTCACGAAGACCTCGCCGTGCTGGTACGGATTCATCGTGCCGGGATCGACGTTGATGTAGGGATCCAACTTCAGAAAGGCGATCTTCAGGCCGCGGCTTTCCAAGAGATTGCCGATCGAAGCCGACGCCAAGCCTTTGCCCAGCGACGACACCACCCCGCCCGTGACGAACACGTATTTGGTCATCATGTCCTCGCCGATCGTCCCACCGACTCCCGCACCCGATCCAAATCCTCCGGCGTGTTGACTTCCTGCGTCTGCTCCTCGGTGAGCACGACCCGGATCGGACACCCGTGTTCCAGCGCGCGCAACTGTTCCAGTTTTTCCAGGTTCTCCAGTCGGCCTTGCGGCCAACGGGCAAAGGCCAGCAGGGCCTCCCGCCGGTAGCCGTACAAACCGAAGTGTTGATAATACGTCCGGGGCATGGGCGTATCCAATCCGCGATCCCCGCGATCGCGGACATAGGGAATGGGGGCGCGCGAAAAATAGAGCGCATTCCCGCGGTGATCCATGACGACCTTCACCACGTGCGGGCTGTACACCTCTTCGGGATCGACGATCGCGCGGGCCAGGGTGGCGATGCGCACGTCCGGATCCTCGAATGCACCCACCACCGCTTCCACCATGGATTCCGGCACCAA
>JBDSOK010000039.1:0-5818 GCA_039914845.1 Nitrospiria bacterium
GCACGCGCCAAGGGGCTCTTGGCCGACACGCAGCCTTGTTCGG
The DNA here is from genome assembly GCA_039914845.1 of Nitrospiria bacterium. Lineage (GTDB taxonomy): Bacteria > Nitrospirota > Nitrospiria > 2-01-FULL-66-17 > 2-01-FULL-66-17 > 2-01-FULL-66-17. Next base: position 44 of record JBDSOK010000039.1, read on the forward strand.
ACCGTGAGGCCTATCGCTTCATCTTCGAGCCTGGATTTTCAACCGCTGAGACCGTCACCGACCTCTCGGGCCGCGGCGTGGGGATGGACGTCGTGCGGCGTCATGTGGATGCGCTTCGAGGGGCGGTGAAAATCGACAGCCGTCCAAGCCTCGGCTCCACCGTGACGATTCGCCTTCCGTTGACCTTAGCGATTATCGAGGGATTTGCGGTGGGGGTCGGCGGGGAGACCTACATCATTCCGCTCGATGCCGTCGTGGAATGCCTGGATTTTCCGCCCCACATGAGGGGCGCCGGGCCGGTTGGGACGATGAATCTTCGCGGCCGGGCCGTGCCCTATTTGCGGTTGCATGACGCGTTTTCAACTTCCGGAGTTTGCTCTTCTCGGGAAAACGTGGTGGTGGTGCGGTATCACGGGGGGCAAGCGGGTTTAGTGGTGGACGCGCTGTTCGGCGAGCGGCAGGCGGTCATCAAGCCGTTGGGAGTACTCTTTCGATCGGTGCCGGGCATCTCCGGCGCGACGATTTTGGGGGACGGCCGCGTGGCCTTGATCGTGGATGTGCCGAGCATCCTCCAGCGTGTTGTGAATACGGGATGCCTCGCGGCCGCGTCGTAATGTCGCGGCCAGGTAGGCGCCCCCTGAAAGGAACGGCGTGCAGTTCATGCGGCGAGTCGGGGAGGATGCGATGAAGCTGGGCATCGGCACCAAGTTGTTCATGGGATTCGGATCGGTTCTGTTCCTGCTTGGGGTCGTCGGCTTGGCCGGGTGGAAACATACCGCCGAGCTGTCGTCGTCGTTCGATGACCTGTACACCAACAATTTAGAGGCGTCGTTCCTCCTGTCCGATGCCGAGCGGGTGCTCTCGGAACTCCGCTATAGTCTTTCGCAGTTTCCGGTATCCGACGAGGCGGTGCGCTTAAAGATTCTCGCCGATCAGGTCAAGTGGAACGAACAGCTCGATCGCGCGATGCGCCGGTTTGCCGATGGGAGTCGGACACCGGACGAGCGGGAGGCCCTCAGAGAGTGGACCGAGGCCTCGACGGCCTATATCCAATCGCGGCCGCGATGGTTCGAACTGTTCCAGGCCGGCAAGGTTCAGGAGGCCGCCAAGTGGCAAGCCGAACGCGTGATGCCGCTGAGTGCCCGATCGGCGCAAGCGTTGGGGCGGTTGACCCGGCTGCAGGTGGAACTGGGTGAGGCTAAAAAGCGGGAAATGAGCGGCATCGTCATGCGCTCGACCGTTATGCTCGGCGGGTTGGTCGGTCTCACCTTGGCGGTGGGATTCGCCTTGGCCGGATTTTTTGCCAGGAGTATCAGTCGAGGCATCCTCCAAATTACCGCCGCCGCCAACAGCCTGGCTCAGGGGAACCTGAGTCAACGAATCGACGTGCTGAGCCAGGATGAAGTCGGTCAGATGGCGGACGCCATTCGGCGCATGGTGGACAAGTTCTCGCAGATCATCGGACAGGTGCGAAGCGGGGCCGCCGCCCTCTCCACCGCGGCATCGCAGGTGGCCTCGTCGTCGCAGATTCTCTCGCAGGGGACCAGTCAGCAAGCGGCCTCGGTGGAAGAGGTGACCTCCTCGCTCGAAGAGATGAGCGCGTCGGTCACCCAAAATGCGGACAACAGCCGGCAAATGGAACAGATGGCCGTCAAAGGTGCGGCGGAGGCGGAGGAGAGCGGGCGGGTAGTGCGCGAGACGGTGGACGCCATGAAGGCGATCGCCGAAAAGATCTCCATCATTGAGGAGATTGCCTATCAGACCAATCTTCTGGCGCTCAATGCGGCCATCGAGGCGGCCCGCGCAGGGGAACACGGCAAGGGCTTCGCCGTGGTGGCGACCGAGGTGCGGAAGCTGGCCGAACGCAGCCAGGAGGCGGCGAAAGAGATCGGCAGTTTGGCCGGCTCCAGCGTCAAGGTCGCCGAGCGCGCGGGTCACCTCTTGGGCGAATTGGTGCCGTCCATCCGCCAAACCGCCAATCTGGTGCAAGAGGTCTCTTCGGCTTCCCAAGAGCAATCGTCCGGCGTCGCGCAGATCAATCGGGCGATGAGCCAGGTGGATGAAGTCACCCAGCGCAATGCGTCCGCTGCGGAGGAGTTGTCCTCGACCGCCGATGAAATGACCGCGCAGGCTGAGGCGCTTCAGCGATCGGTGGCCTTCTTTCACGGAGGCGAGGGGACTGAGACCACCGCGCGGCGAGCGACGATCCGGCCGGGAAGTGGGGGGGCGGTCCGTGCCCGACGCGGTGGGGGAACCGCCCGGCCCGTGGTGCAAGGCAATCTGGCGGTAGTGCCCTCGGACACCGATCCGGATTTCCAGCGGTTCTAAGGCCATGGACCCGGCCAAGGCCATGAGCGAGCAGGCACAGTACCTCACCTTCACCCTCGACGGCGACGACTATGCCGTCAGTCTTCTTCAGGTCAAAGAAATCATTGCATACGATGCGCACCTGACCAAGGTGCCGAACATGCCGGCCTCGGTTCGCGGCGTGATCAATCTTCGCGGCAGCGTGGTTCCGGTTGTTGACTTGGCGGTCAAGCTGGGCCTGTCGGAGCGCCCCATCACCAAGCGCACGTGCATTGTGATCGTGGAGGTCGGGGTGGAGGCCGAGCACGCCGTCATGGGCCTGATTGCGGACACGGTCAGCGAGGTCATCGATCTGTCCACGCACGACATCGAGCCGCCGCCCGCATTCGGCACACGTCTCCGGATGGACTATCTCAAGGGGTTGGGTAAAGTGGGCAAGCGGTTTGTGTTCCTGCTGGATATCGACCGTGTGCTGTCGACGCAAACGTTGTTGAGCGGGAGCGTCATGATCGGGGATCCGCCTCCGGATCCCGGTCAGGGGTGATGAACGCCGTGGCGAATCCTTGGTCGCCCACCGAGTCGGCTACCCGACCGATGACCGACGCGGAATTCGATCGATTCCGGGTGTATATCTATCGGGCGGCGGGCATCCATCTCGCCCCGGCCAAAAAGGAGCTGCTGTCGGGCCGGCTGATGCGGCGCATGCGCGAGTTGGGGATCGGGAGTTTTTACGACTACTATCACGTGCTGGTGCATGGGGACGGCACCGAGCCGATCCACCTGCTGAACGCGATCTCGACCAATGAGACGCACTTTTTTCGCGAGGTCCGGCACTTCGATTTCTTGTGCGAGCGGGTGTTCGACCGGTGGGTGAGACGGGCCGATGCCGGGCGGATGCCGCGCCGCATCCGACTGTGGAGCGCCGGTTGCGCCACCGGGGAGGAGCCCTACACGCTCGCGATGCTGGCGGCCGAGCGCTTTCCCGCCGCCGACGGATGGGACGTGGAAATTCTCGCCACCGATCTGTCGACCCGCGCGATCGATAGCGCACGCCAAGCGGTCTGGCCGGTCGAAAAGGCCGAGGAAATTCCGGATCGCTATTTGAAAGCGTATATGTTGAAGGGAGTGGGACGACACGAGGGGCAGATGAAGGCCGGTATGGAGATCCGCTCGTTGGTGCGTTGCGCCCGCGTCAATTTGAACGATGAGGTCTACCCGGTGAACGGATCGTTTGACGTGATCTTTTGCCGCAACGTGCTCATCTATTTCGATCAGGAATCCAAGACCCGGGTCGTTCGACGGTTGTTGTCCCATTTGGGGCCGCTGGGGTATCTCGTTGTCGGGCAGGTCGAGAGCCTGACGGCGCTCACCGATCAGGTGCGATCGGTGGGTCCCACGGTCTACGTTCGAACCGGTCACGGGGCTCGGCGTGATGGGGGCCGGGGAGCGCGCGCCGGACCGTTCGCCGCTCCGGCCGAGAGAGCCGCGTAAATGGCGGCGTCGTCCGGAGCGGATCGAAGCTTCCCCGGAGAGCGCAGTCTGCCGCGGGCGATTCATGTCTTGGTGGTGGATGATTCCGCGGTTGTCCGCCAGGTCTTGACGGCGATCCTCTCCCAAGAGCCCGGTATGACCGTCTCCACGGCGCCTGATCCGATCATCGCGATGGATAAAATGGCGCGACAGCGGCCCGATGTCATCCTGTTGGACCTGGAAATGCCGCGGATGGACGGGCTGACTTTTCTCCACAAGATCATGACCGAAGATCCCATTCCGGTCGTGGTCTGTTCGAGCTTTACCGGAGCGGGAACCGAAGCCGCACTCCTGGCCATGGAAGAAGGCGCAGTCGAGATCGTCACCAAGCCGAAGTTGGGTTTACGCGAATTTCTTCATGATTCGGGAGTGGCGGTGATCGAGGCCGTACGCGGCGCGGCGCGAGCCAGACTCCGCCGTGGGCCCTCGCTGAAGCGCCCCGAGCCGCGATTGAACGCCGACGCGGTGTTGCCGCAGCGCAAGGCGCTCACGACCGCCTCCACCGAGCAGGTCGTGGCGGTCGGGGCCTCCACCGGCGGCACCGAGGCCCTGCGAGAGTTTTTGGAGGCAATGCCGCCCGACGCGCCGGGGCTGGTCATCGTGCAGCACATGCCGGAGCGGTTTACGAGGGCGTTCGCCGACCGGCTCAATCGCGTGTGCCGCATCGAAGTCAAAGAAGCCCAGCAGGGCGACGTCGTGTCGGCGGGCCGCGCGCTGATCGCGCCGGGCAACCGACACATGATGCTGAACGGGTGGGGCGGTCGGTATACCGTGGAGGTCGCCGATGGGCCCTTGGTCTCCCGGCACCGTCCCAGCGTGGACGTGCTCTTTCGATCGGTCGCTCAGACGGCGGGCGCCAACGCGATGGGCGTGATCATGACCGGGATGGGCGACGACGGGGCGCAGGGTCTCCTCGAGATGCGTCGCGCCGGAGCGGCCACCATCGCCCAAGATGAGGCGACGTGCATCGTGTTCGGCATGCCGAAAGAGGCGATCGCCCGCGGAGCCGTCGAGGAAATCGTGCCCCTTCCCGGTCTCTGCGCCGCGGTGTTGAAACGGGTCACCTCGCGCAGCGGATCTCTTCGGCGGTCAGCCTAACTCTCCATGGGTCCCGAAACCATTCTGGTGATTGAAGATGATCCGGTCGTCGCCGAACTGGAGCGGCGCCGGCTCGAACGCTCGGGCTATCACGTGGAGGTGGCGGTGAACGCCCAGGAGGGCGAACGGCGGATCGTCCAGGGCGGGGTGGACCTCATCTTGCTGGACTATAGTCTTCCCCATGGGATCACCGGTCTTGAGTTCTACGACCGACTCAAGGCGGAGGGCCATCAGATTCCCGTCATCATGGTGACCGCCATGAGCGACGAAGCCACCGTCATTGCGGCGCTGCGGGCCGGGATACGGGACTTCGTCATGAAGTCGCTTCAGTATCTGGATTATCTTCCGGAGGCGGTCGAACGGGTCTTGACCCAGGAGCGGACCCTCAAGGCCTTGGCGGAGTCCGAGCGCGAACTCAAACACTCGACGTCGCTGCTCCGCTCGACGCTCGAAGCCACCGCCGACGGCGTATTGGTCGTCGATCTGCAGGGGATGATCACGAGCTTTAACACGCGCTTCGTCGAGATGTGGGGAATTCCCCCGGAGATCGTTCAATCCCGGCAGGACGATCAGGCGATCGCGTTCGTCTTGGATCAACTCAAGGCGCCGGAGGAATTCGTCGCGAAGATCAAGGCTCTGTATGATGCGCCGCTCTCGGTCAGCAGCGACATGCTCGAGTTAAAGGACGGCCGGGTCTTCGAGCGGGTCTCGCGGCCCCAGATGCTGGACGGTCAACCGGTCGGGCGGGTGTGGAGCTTCCGCGATATCACCGAGCGCAAGCGGTCGGAAGAGCGATTGAGGTATCTCGCCCATCGCGATGCCCTCACGGGTTTGCCCAAT
>JBDSOK010000054.1:0-3469 GCA_039914845.1 Nitrospiria bacterium
AGGGTCGTCGGGAACCATGCCGCGGCCAATGCCGCGAGCGGCAATGCCTGTCGCGCAAATACGCTGACTCCCGCCATGGCGACCAACACGGCAACCGGTACCAGCGCGGCGGGACTCAGCTGGCGAATGGGACCGAACGCATGCGAAAGCGACAGGTCGACCGGAACGAGCTGCGCCGCCAGGGTCTGGCTCACAATCGCGGCAAATGTTAATCCGACGGTGAGACGATCGTTGTACACAGCCTGAGGGATCACGGACCCCAGTATCGTCTGTCGCAAGAGAACGAATCCCCCGGTCAACAGCCAGAACGGGACGTGGGCCATGATTCGGCGCGTTCGTGACCCGGAGCCCCGGCGCGACAGCACGTCGTACGCCACCAAGAGCAGGGGGACGACCGCCGCCGCTTCCTTCGAGAGCAGGGCCGCGGCGTAAGCCAACAGGCCGGTACCCAGCCGCCACCACCCCCCGTCGCGCCGATAGCGGATGAACGACAGTAACGCGGCCAACGAACCCGCGCTGTACATGATCGACGATCGAGCGGTGATGTAGTTCACGGCCTCGGTCTGAATAGGATGAAGCGCAAAGAAAAGTCCCGCCCAGAACGCGCCGTGGGCATTGGCGGTCAATTGCCAGACCAAAAGAAGTACGAAAGCGGACATCACCACATGAAGACCGATGTTGACGGCATGGTATCCAACCGGATTCGTGGACCCCACAGCGTAATTGAGAACGTAGCTCGCCATCACGAGTGGCCGAAAGGACGGTTCTTCCTCTTGGTTGCCGGCGGTGACGGATACAAAGTGCGAACCGAGGCGACCCAGGTCGTGGACTGCGGGATTGTTGACGATCATGGACAGATCGTCGTAATGAAATCCGTTCGGCAACGAATTGGCATACACCGCAATGGTCGAAACTGTCAGCAGGGTCCAGGCCCGCCAGGAAAGGGGGGGCCGCCACGATGCGGGGGGAGAGTCGGCGAAGGCCAGTATCGAACGGATCGACGACTGGCCCGACCCGGCGCGGGGCCGATGTCCCAAGAAGCGGCGTGTCATCGTGAGACGGAACGAACGATGATCCGCTCTTCAGCCATCGGGGCCGCGCGGGGCAAGCGGAGACAGCGCACGGAGCCGCGCAACCAACAGGGGGAGAACGCGCAAGACGGTGGCCACATCCTCTCGAGTAGTCTCGCGTCCGAGCGACAGCACCAAGGATCCCTGCGCGAGTGAGGGCTCAATGCCCAAGGCCGTCAAGACATGCGACGCCTTCGACGAGACGGTGAAATCGCTGCAGGCCGATCCGCTGGCCGCGGCGATTCCGGCCTGCCCCAACAGACGAACCAACGCTTCGCCTTCGATGAATTCGAGACAGGCGCTCACGTGTCCGGGGAGACGCCGGTCGGGATGGCCGGTGAGGCGGACGCCTCCGATTTCGGTCAGTCCCTTCGTCAGCTCGCGGTCCAGACTGCGGAGAACCCGCTCCCAGTCCGCCTGATGGTCGATCGCCAGCGCGGCGGCGCGACCCATGCCGACGATGGCCGGCACGTTGTGGCCGCCGGACCGGCGGCCTCCTTCCTGAACCCCGCCGAGGAATTGCGGATCCAACCGGACGCCGCGGCGTACGTAGAGCGCGCCGATGCCCGGCGGGCCATAGAATTGATTGGCGGCCACGCTGAGCGAGTCGACACCCAGCGCGCCCACGTCGAGTGCCAGCCGCCCGCCCGCCGCCACCGCATCGGTATGCATCAGGGCGCCGCGGGCATGCGCGATCCGCGCCATGTCGGCGATCGGCTGGATCGTGCCGATTTCGGGATTCGCCAGTTGAATGGATATCAATGCGGTATCGGGGCGTATCGCGTCGGCCAGCGACGTGAGGTCAACCAGCCCGTCTCCCTCAACGGACAACTCGGTCAATTCGAACCCGTCCCGGGCCAGACGCCGGGCGGGGGCCAGAATGGACGGGTGTTCGATGGCTGAGACGATCAGGTGGCGGCCCCGACGGCGCAACGGCGCCGACAGGCCGTACAACGCCAGGTGATTGGCCTCGGTCCCGCTGCCGGTGAACGTGATTTCGACCGGATCGCAGCCCAGCAATCGCGCGACGTGGCCTCGCGCTTCTTCCACCGCCGCGCGCGGCCGTTCGCCGAATCGATGCAGCGACATCGGATTGCCGAACTCCTCCGACAACCACGGGATCATCGCGGCGACCACGTCGGGATGCGGCCGGGTCGCGGCGATATGATCAAGATAGGTCTCCTTCATCGCGCCGGATTCTACCATGGGTGCGGTCCGGGGCCAACGTCGACGCGCGTTGACTCGCCCCGGAGGCGGGTGATAGCATGCCGGCCGTGAGCGGTCCCCCTCGCAAACTCGGTCTGCTCCTCTCGACCGGTCCCGAGCATCCCAATCTGGAGACCGTGACGAGATTGTCGGAGACCGCGCTTCGCCGGGGTGACGATGTCTACCTGTACCTGATCGACGAGGGTACGCGCTGCCTGGATTCGCCCGAAATCGCCCGACTCCCCGAACACGGCGCTAAGCTCTTCGTCTGCGCGTTCGGCGCGCAAAAAATGGGTGTGGCGATCGATTCCCGCGCGACCTTCTGCGGCCTGGTCGTGCTCTCCGACATCCTCAGCGGCTGCGACCGCTTCCTGGCCTTCAACTGATGCCCGCACGCCGAATCCTCATCCTCGTGACCGGCGATCCGATGACCAGCGCGCGGCCGGGAGAAGCGATCCGCATGGCGCTCGGCCTGGGCAGCGGCTCGCACACCGTCTCGGTCGTGCTGCGGGGCCCGGCCGCCGGCTTGCTCTTTCCCGACGCGGAAGACTCCGCCTGTGCGGATGAGGTGGAGCACTACCTCCCGCCGCTCGCCGAAACGCTCGATCCGGGATTTTATGTCGAGCGCTCCGGGCTGGACGGGCGCGAGGTCGCGGAGAGCGCGTATCCCATCGTCCCGGTGGAGGCGGCGGAGATCGCCGCACTCGCGGCCCAGGCCGATCGCGTCATCCTCTTCTGATCGACATGGCGCGCACCCTCCACCTCGTCACATCATCACGCGGGCCCCATCCCTGGGACATCCTGAGGCACGTGACCGGGGACGCCGCGGTGGTCCTCATCCAGGAGGCCGTCGGCGCCGACGCCGGTCTGGCGCTTCCGGTTTTCGCGTCGGCCGCGGACGCCGCCCGGCGGGGAATTCAACCGCCCTATCCCCTTCTCGATGACGACGCGTTGCTCACGATGATCTGGGAAGCCGAGACCGTGTGCGTGTGGTAACCCGGTCACGCGCACGCAGCTGACGATTCCGCGACGGCAGAGAATCGATAGCGGGTCGACGGCGTGTCGACGTGATACGGCGGCATGGGGCGGAGACGGAAACGCGCTTCGACCAGCATCGGCAAGCGGCGCTCCATGATGGGGCGCGTGCGCTCGCCGCAGCGGTTCACCAACACCAGAACCTCTTCCGCGCGGTT
>JBDSOK010000066.1:0-3278 GCA_039914845.1 Nitrospiria bacterium
AGGGACAATCTACATGATTATTGTCCTTACAGCAAGGATAAATAAGGATCGCGACGTGTTTCACGGCCCGGAGGTCGACTCAAACCGCGGGGTGCTGAAAAGGGGACCGGAGGTTTTTCTAGCCGCCCAGGACGAGCCGCGGGCCCTGGTCGCGCAGCCAGCGGCGGTGTTCTTGGTGGGCGGGGTCGATTGCGGCGACCCGCGTCCAGAACGCGGGCGCGTGCGAGAGCACGACCAGGTGGACCAGTTCGTGGGCCACGACGTAGTCGATGATCGCGATCGGCGCCATCACCAGCCGCCAGTTGAACGCGAGGTTGCCGCGCGCCGAGCAACTGCCCCACCGCGTTTTCTGGTCGCGGATCGTCACGCGGGCGTAGCGATACCCCAATGAGGCGTTGATGGCCTCGAGCCGCTCCGCGATGACGGCGGCCGCCCGGGCCCGATACCACGCCTCGACGACGGCACGCAACGGCCTTTGCGGCGCCGCGCGCACGCGCAGGACGCCGTCGGCCGCTTCGACCGCGGGCTCCGCGCCGTCCCATGCCGCGACCTCGATTCTCAACGCGTCCCCCAGGTACGGCACCGCGCTCCCGTGTTCCAGGACGGTCCGGGTCGGACGGCGGGCCAGCCGGTCCAGGTGACGGAGGATCCAATCGGCTTTGGCGCGGAGGAGGTCGGCAGGATCGACCCGCGCCCGCGGGGGCAGCACGACGGTCAGCCCCGCGTCGGGGTGGATGGTGAGGCTCCACGCCCGCGCGCGCGGACTGATCCTCACCCGGTAGGCGAGCGTCCGGTCGCGAACGCGGGCTAGACGCCTGTCCATGAACGGTCATCTGTTACGTTGCCGCTGCGCTTCCGGTGCTCTCGTACGACCCAGTACGGTCCGCTCCGGTTCTCGCGGCGCCTTGCATCTGACCATTCCTGAACAGGCTCAGACGCCCGATGACTCAGACGGGGTCCCAGGCGGTAGTACCCCATGGTCACGGGGGCGTCGGAGCGAGCAAACGGTCGCGGGCCTTCACCATGATCTGTCGCTCGCTCTCGTAGGTCATCTGCGCCGGCGCGAGGTCCAGCGGCCACCACCGTGCTTCGTCCACCTCGTGGTCGTGGTCGGCGGTGTCGCCGCTGAGAAACTCGACCAGGAAGAAGTGGACGGTCTTCTGGATGCGGGCGTGGTCTTCGGGCGAATAGAAGGAGTAGGCGATCTGCCCCAACGGTTCGAGCAGCCGGCCGGTGAGGCCGGTCTCCTCGCGAATCTCGCGCAGCGCGGCGCCGGGGATCGTTTCGCCGGGCTCCACCCAGCCCTTGGGCAGCGCCCAGATCGTGTGCTTGCGGGGGCTGGTGCGGGCGATCAGCGCGACATCGACGCCGTCATCCCGCCGGCGGAATACGATGCCGCCGGCCGATGTTTGTTGGATCGTTCGGGCCACGCCCCACCTCGGTTTCGCGACAGTCTACGGACATGCCGTGCTCAAGTCAACGATTGCTCCCGGCTTACAAATAGACGAAGTCTTTTCCGGGATACTTGAGCGACAGGAATACCAGCAGATAGTCCCGCAGGTGCCGGGTCAGCAGGAAATGCTCCCGCACGTGTTCGCGGCCGTTCTTTCCGAGTTTCGCGGCGTATTCCGGTTCGTGCAGGAGCTGCTTGATCCAGTACGCGGTGCCCTCGATCGAGTGCGTTAGGATGCCGGAATGGCGGTGGGTGATCTGCAGCGGAATCCCGCCCACCGCGCCCGCGATGACCGGCTTGCCCTTCCACAGCGCTTCGGACACCGTCAATCCGAAGCCCTCCTTGATCGATTTTTGCAAAATCAGCGTCGAGGCGCGTTGGATGGCGTTGACCTCGATGTGACTGGTGGGCGGCAGCTCCAGCACCGTGATGTCTGGATCGCCGTCCACCTGCCCGCGAATCTCCGCCAGCACCTGCGCGCCTTCCGGATCATCATCTGCCGAGCCGCCGACCAGCAGCAGATGGGCGTCTACGTAGGCCCGCGCCAGGCGGAACGCCTCGATCACCCCGAGGGGATCTTTGAGCCGGTCGAAGCGCGAGACTTGCGTGATGAGCGGCCGGTCGCGGGGAATCTTGAGCCGATCGAGAACCCCGTCGATCACGTCCTGGGGCAACTCGCGGTTCTTGTCGCTTAAGGGATCGATCGACGGCGCGATGAGCACTTGTCGGACCGCGAGGCGTTGCGCGAAGGATGGAGCCGAGAAGACGCTCGCGTCGTATTGTTCGACGAAGGGCGCAAGAAAATTCCACACGCGCGGATCGGGGTTGGACACGTCGATATGGCATCGCCAGATCCAGCGATTGCCGGCCTTCCGCTTGTGGGCGACGAGTCCGGCGGGTTGCGGATCGTGGATGAACATGATGTCGGCGTCCAACGCCATCTGCGCCAGATTGTCTTCCTGCGCGGCGCGATAGGCGTCGAAATCGTCGTCGGTAAAGTCCTGCTTCACGCCGTGCAGGGCGTTGTGAAATTTCTTGGTGACGGCGTAGAACCGCTCGCCGCCCTTGATGACGGTCCAGTCGGTGTGGACGCCCAATTCGTTGAGCAGCGGCACCATGCGCATCAGGATCTCGGCCACCCCGCCGCCGACCGGGGTGGAGTTGATGTGGCAGACCGTCGTGTCCTTGAGGCGGTCCGCGAGCAGGCGCAACTCGTCGGTGACCGTCTCGCCCACGATCGGCGTATATTCGTCGAAGTGAATCATGCCGTGGCTCCTGTCAGGCGTTGTTCGACCAGTCGCGCCACGCGCCGGCGCAGCCCCTCCATCGTCTGGGTATAGGGGTCCAGCTTGGACACCGCCTTGCCCAAGTCCGGATCGTGGAGCGAATGGGAGAACCACGCGGAAAAGTCGTTTTGTTCGCGTTCGAGGCGCAGGCGTGCTTCGAACATGTGGTAATACAACGAATGGATGGACACCTTCCGCAACCCGTGCAGGAATTCCTTCAGATCGTGGGCGAGGTGGGGGGTGGGGAGAATGAAATTGACGGCCTTCATGAAATGAAATTCGCTGCCCTCGGCGGCCGAGCGCATGGGACGGCCGCCCGACAGGTGGCGTTCCAACACGGCGATCATTTTGTCGCGAAGCCCCTCCAGCGTCCGGAAGCGCACCACGTCCACCGCGGCGAGCTCCTCGCCCAGGCGGCGCTCGCCCAAAATATCCGTCACCCAATAGGCAAAATCGTTGGGCGGTTCGGGCGAGAGGAATTGATGGTCGCTCACGAAGCGGTGGGTGTGCTGGTGAATCACCGCCGGCGGGACGACCCG
>JBDSOK010000074.1:0-7984 GCA_039914845.1 Nitrospiria bacterium
GTCCAGTTGCGACCCGGAGGCTGACCGTTGAGCAAATAGGTATAGGTCGCGCCCGTCACGTCGGCGATGTCCGTGGGATTCATGCGCATGCGCCCCCACGCCAGACGGTCGTCGATCGCGGCGCGCCATCCCATCGCCGAGGCATCGCGAAACAGATCGAAGAGCGTGCGCCGATGGACATTGTAGTAGTCGCTTTGCTTTTTGAGCTTGGCAAAGACGCGGTGCGGGTCCTCGTCGGTCCAGTCCGAGAGCATGACGACATACTCCCGATCGACCGGCTCGGCCTTCGGGTGACGGGGCTCGATCACCAACGGGCCGTACACCCCCGATTGCTCTTGGAAGCCGGAGTGACTGTGATACCAGTAGGTTCCGCTCTGCTTGACCGTGAACCGGTACGTAAAGGTCTCGCCGGGAGCGATCCCGGCAAAGCTGACGCCGGGCACCCCATCCATATCGAACGGCAGGATGATCCCGTGCCAATGGATGGAGGTCGGTTCCTTGAGATGGTTGGTCACGTTGATGGTGACGTCTTCCCCTTCGCGCCACCGCAACAGCGGGCCGGGGATCGAGCCGTTGATCGTCGTCGCCGGTCGATCGCGGCCCGTCATATTGACGGAGGTCTCCTCAATCGCCAGGTCGTATTGACCCGCAAATGACACCGTCGTGAAACCGAGGACAACCCAATACCCCATCGCGTACAGACACTTCATATCAGGTGTCATAGCACTCCATCACCGTGGATGTTCCGCAGTCGGGACGCGTACTGTCGCCACGACCTTAGCCGCGAACCTCAGTCGAACCTTAGGGCGAAGACGGACTGGGGTTAGAGACGGTACTGCCGGTGCAGGAGGTACAGGGGGTCCGGAGAAATCGAGGGTGGGTTAAAAATGGGGACAACGGCGCCGAAGCCGGCGGCCTCATCGCCGTGCCGGACTCCGGAAAAGAGCTGAACCGGAACCGCGACCGTTCCGGCTCCGGATGGTGGACCTTGAAGCGTCGCCCCCAGCAGGCACGGATCGGCCGCCTCATGCGTCGGGAGACCGCCGTGTGGGTGGGCCTCCGCAGCGGCGGCGTGGAAACACGGGGCCAGCAGCAGGGCGGTCAGCATGACCAACCCTGTCCAGACGCCCAGTTGTTGACGCTTCACACGTGTCATGCGCCCTGAACCGGATACGAGTGGAGGATATTCCGGGCGGCGGGGGATTGTCAATCCTCCCCTGTGCGGTTGACGTGCCGCGAAGCGATCTTATATCATGATCGCGGCGATGGAACCCGTGGTCGAAGTCTATAAAACGTACGACGCACTGGAAGCGGATCGCATTGTCCACCTGCTGGCCGACCATGCGATCGCCTGTTCCATCCGAGACTTGACGATTTCCCCCTATCCGCTCACCACCGGCCGGTTCGGCGAGCGCCGCGTGGGCGTCACGCGGCCGGATGTCCCCGAAGCGCGGCGGGTCCTGGATGACGCCATAACCGACGGGTACCTGTCGCGAGACGGATCGTGGATCGCCGACGGACCCTCGACATGACCGGCGGGTCGTTTCGAAGCCGACGGGCGGGTTGGGGAGCTGCGATGATGTGCGCGGTCCTGCTGGCGGCAGCCGGGTGCGGCGATCGGTCGGCTGTGCCGCCGCGAACCGAGGCCGACAAGCAGGCGCCGCGGGTCGGCACGCGGGTGGGGTTCGTCGGCCCGCCGTTCACCCTCGAGCGTCTCGAAGGCGGCACCTCGTCCTCGTCGGAGTTTCGCGGCAAAGTGGTGCTCCTGAATTTCTGGGCCACCTGGTGCGGTCCCTGTCGGGCCGAAATGCCGTCGCTTGAAGCGCTCTCCCATGAAGTTCCCTCTCACGAATTCGTGGTGATCGGCATTTCGAGCGATTATGAGGGCGCCGAAATCGTTCGCCCATTCAGGGAATCGTTCGGGCTGACGTTTCCCATCCTGCTTGATCCCGAGATGACGGTCAACGACCGGTATGAAGTTCGCGCCATTCCCGCGACCATCGTGTTGGACCGCCGGGGGGTCATCCGGCACAAATTCTTCGGGGCGATGGATTGGAACACGGTCAAGAATAAGGATCTGGTCAGGGCCTTAGTGGCCGAACCCGCGACCGGATCCGCGCCCCTCAATAAACGAGCCGGTTTGGATGGGCCGGCGGGAGCCCCCGGGTAGGCATGGATTCCGCGCCCTCACTCGCCATCGCGTTCTCGGCGGGATTTCTGTCGTTCGTCTCCCCCTGCGTGCTGCCGCTGGTGCCCGCGTACGTCTCCTATGTCACCGGTCTCTCGCTCGACGACCTGACGCGCGGTGACGCGGGATACCGCGTGAAATGGACCACGCTGAAAAATTCACTGCTCTTCATCGCCGGATTCTCAACCGTCTTCATTCTCTTCGGCGCGTCCGCGACCCTGATCGGGCGCATCCTGCTGACCTATCAGGAGGTCCTGCGATGGGTGGGCGGCGGCCTGATCATCTTCTTCGGCCTCTATGTCCTGGGTGTCTTCAATATGCGATGGTTGATGGCGGATAAGCGCTGGCACCTCCAGAGCCGTCCCGCGGGATTTATCGGGTCCTATCTGGTCGGCGTCGGATTCGCCGCCGGATGGACGCCCTGCGTCGGCCCCATCCTCGGATCGATTCTTCTGTACGCCAGCACGACCAACTCGATGTGGCAGGGGATCCAATTATTGACCGCCTACTCCGTGGGATTGGGCCTGCCGCTTTTAATCACCGCGTTGGGGCTCAATACCTTTTTGAGCCGCCGGAAGACGATCGGCCGCTTCATGCCCGCGGTCACGACCGTGAGCGGCCTCTTTCTGATTGCGGTGGGCCTCCTCATCAGCACCAATTCCCTGTCGATCCTCAGTTCGTTCCTGACTCAGCACGGCGTCGGCTGGTCGATCGGCCAGTAGGGGCGGGGGTGAAAGCCGTCTCTCCCACCTACGACGCCATCGTCGTCGGGCTCGGACCGGCGGGCGCCGTTGCGGCCTTCGAGCTGGCGCGCGCCGGCCGGTCGGTCCTCGGTCTCGACGGGCGAGTCTTCCCCCGCTATAAAGTCTGCGGCGGCGGCCTCTCGGCCCGGGTGGACGGTCTGCTCGGTTTGGCGTATCACGAGACCGTCGAATGCACGGTCTCGGGGATGACGTTCGCGTTCGAAGGCCGCGACGCCTTCACCGTGGACGCCTCGCGCCCGGTGGCCTCCTTCGTCATGCGCGACCGCTTCGATGCCTATCTCGCCGAGCGGGCTTCCCAAGCCGGCGCCCGGTTGCAATTCGGGGAACCGGTGCTCGAGATCGAGGAGGCGCTCGACCATGTGTGGGTGAGGACTTCGCGGGCGACGTACCAAGCCGCGTTCGTCGTCGGAGCGGACGGGGCGGTGGGCCTGGCCTCCCGCCGCCTCAACGGGCCGTCGCGCCGCGCCGCGTATGGATTGGAGGCCGAGGTCCGCGCCGCCGGTCCTCCGGATCGCGTGGTGATGGAGATGGGGCTCGTTCCCGGAGGCTACGGCTGGCGCTTTCCCAAAGACGGGAGGTGGTCGGTCGGCATGGCCGGGTTTCGGGGCGCGGAGCCGCATCCCAAACGGCGGTTCGCACGCATGCTCAGCGCCCACGCGTTCCCGCCCGCCCCCGACGGATCGCCGCTGGGCCACCCGATCCCGATCTATGCCCCCGAACTGAGGCTCGCCTCATCCCGAATCGGGCTGGCCGGCGACGCCGCCCGCCTGGTCGATCCGTTCTTCGGCGAAGGCATCTATTACGCCATTGCGAGCGGCCGGCAACTCGGCCAAACGGTCGCCCGGCAGCTTGAGGAGGGGACCGCCGATCTGGCCGCCTACCGTCGCTGGGTCGAAACGACCCTCTATCCCGAGTTCGCGGCCGCCGCGCGCCTGGCCGAGCTGGCCTATACCTACCCGCGCCTGTGGTTCGACGCGATGCGCGCGCACCCCGACATCGTGCGCGAGTTCTACCGCATCCTGCAAGGCGAAATCGGCTACGCCGATCTGTGGGCGCGCCTCAAACGCGACGCCTGGCGCCTAGCTCCCGGCGCCCTCGCCGCTCGCGCCATCGCCTGGTTCGCGGGAAACACCTCCCCGCGATCAATCAGCTCATAATCTGGAATTGGGGGTGGGAGCCCGTTCAGGAGTGGTCAGATGCAAGGCGGAGCGAGCACCGGACCGCAGCGTACTGGTTCGTACGTGAGGACCGGATGCGCAGCGACAACGCAGCAGATGGCCGCTCCTGGACGGGCGCCTACCGTTGCTGCATGAGCCAGCCGACGAAGAAGGTCAGCACCCCCACCGCCGTCAGTTGCAGCAAGGGGCCCATCGTATACTCGGGGAAAAAAAACAAGACCACCACGTTCAACGTAATCATGAGTCCCACGAATTGCACGCCGCGGGCGACGTAATACAGCCACTTATCGAATGAGGCCATGGGGGCTCCTGAGGCGCGGCGGCGACATGCGGGGCAGTGCAACCGTCGCGAGGCCCGTCACACGGCGGATGGTCCGCAACGCGGCGGGCCGGTCGCGTCGCCGCAGTTGAGCCAACAAGGGGGAGGCGATGAGCCGCTCCACCAGGCGGCTTCGGGTGGCGGGAGGCACCCCGGCTTCCCGAAGGCCGTCGCGGATCGCTCCCAGGGCGGCGGTCAAACGGCCATACTCCTCGCCGATCGTGCCTTGCAGCATCTCTTTCAGGCAGCGCGCCAGCGCCGGGTTGCGGCCGCCGGTCGAGATCGTGATGGTGAGATCGCCGCGGCGAATCACGGCGGGTGCGATGAAATCGCAGAGGACGGGTTCATCCACCACGTTCAGCCAGACCGCCCGCCGGCGGGCTTCGGCGGCAATGGGGCGATGGGCGGCGGGAAGGGACGTGGCGGCGACCGCGAGGCACGCGCCTTTGAGATCGCCCGGCCGATAGACGCGGCGGCAATGTTCGAGCCGCCCATCTTTGGCCCATCGGGCGAGGCGCGAACTGATCTCCGGACTGATCACCGTCACCCGCGCGCCGGTGGGCAAGAGCTCCGCGATCTTGCGGGTGGCGATGCGTCCCCCGCCGATGACCACCACCCGGCGGTTCTTCAGATTGAGGGCGATGGGGTAATAGCGGAACTCAGCTCGCACGGGCCGCGATTCGGGCGCGGAGTTTCGCAATCGGTTTGGCGTAGCGGCTGTGGGGAAGGGCCTGGAGCAGTGATTGCGCCGTCGCCGCGGCCTCGTTGATTTGCCCGTCTTGCTCATAGGCCAGCGCGAGTAAATACCAAGCCTCTTCCGTGACGTCGCCGCCGACGTCGGCGGCGAGGATCTTCTGAAAGCGGGCGATCGCCCCCGGGTACCGGCCTTGTTTCGCATAGAACCGGCCGATCGCCAGGTCGGATCGGGCTAAATAGCGACGGATCTCGATCAGCTTGGCCTTGGCGACCTCGTCATAACGGGTACCGGAATAAGACAACACGCGCTCGAAGGCCGCCTGGGCCTTCTCGGCGATGGAGGGATCGCGGCCCACCTTCGGGATGCGATGGTCGTAACTGAGCGCGAGTTTGAACTGGGCGTGCGGCGCCCAGCGATGCACCGGATGCAGCTCCAAGAACCGCTCGTATTCCGTCGCGGCCTCATCGTAGTCGCGGTCATCGTAGAGTCGCTCCGCTTTGGTCATGATCACGCCGGCGTCGTACTGCAATTCGTTGATCGCCAACAGGGGTTTCAGCGACGGGTCGTCGTGCGCGGCGCACCCCGCCGCCAGCAAGGCCGCGATCGCCCATCCCCGAGCGATGCGGAACCCGCTGCGCCATGGCCGTATCCGAATCATGGGCGGCAGCGTAGCAGGGGGACCGGCAAAAAATCAAGACGCGGGCTTGACGAGCCGGGAGGTTCTGTGGTGAAGATACGTCATGGTCCGCCTGCAGAACGATATTCTCCCAAGGAATGGCGGATGACGGTCCCCGGAGCCCTTGCCCGCATCGCACGGGTCGTGCTCATCGCCGTCGGGATTTTAGCCCGGTATCAGCTCGACGGGGTGCGCTCGATCTTTGCGTCCGATGAAACCCGCGCCCGCCGCCGTTCCCGCCTGCACCGCGCCGCGGCGGTGCGCATGCGCCGCTCGGCGGTCGAGTTGCGTGGCGTGTTCATCAAGCTGGGTCAGTTCATGAGTGCACGGGTGGACATCCTCCCGGAGGAGTACACCGAGGAACTGGCGACGCTGCAGGACCAGGTGCCCCCCATGCCCTTCCCCCCCATCCGCGATCGCCTGGTCCGCGAGCTGGGCGGCGAGATCGCCCAACGCTTCACCGCATTCGACGAGCGCCCCGTCGCCGCGGCCTCCCTCGGGCAAGTGCACGAGGCCGCGCTGTCCGACGGGCGCCGCGTGGCGGTCAAGGTCCAGTATCCCGGGATTCAGACGGTGGTGGTGACGGACCTGCGCGCCGCGCGATTGGTCGCGCGGCTCCTGCAATGGCGCTTTCCCCGGATCCGCTTCGACACGCTCTATGACGAGTTTGCCCGCGTGGTGCACGGCGAGCTGAATTATCTGAACGAGGGCCGATCGGCCGAACGCTTTCGGGCCAATTTCGCCGATGACCCGTCGGTGCTCGTGCCCGAGGTGATCTGGTCGCATACCACCGCGCACGTCCTCACCCTCGAATACGTCGAGGGCGTCAAAATCACCCAATTCGCCACCCTGGCCGAGTGGGGCATCGAGTTGCCGGCCGTCGCCCGGCTGGTGGCCCGGGCCTACATGCAGCAATTGCTGGTGCACCGATTTTTTCACGGCGATCCGCACCCGGGCAATCTCTTCGTCCAACGCGCGTCCGACGGGGCGCCCCGCCTGGTCTTCGTCGATTTCGGCATCATGCAGCGCATCACGCCGCAGATGCATCACGGCATCACCAAGACCATTCGCGCGATCATCGACCGCGACGTGCCCGAAATTGTGCGGGGACTGCAAGCGCTGGGGTTCGTGGCGGTGGGCGGCAACGTCTTGGAGATCGAGCGCGCGATCGATTTTTTTATGGATCGTTACCGCGACATGGCGCCGCGCATGTTCAAGAACATCACCGTCTTCGAGGTGGCGGAGGACGTGGAGGAATTCTTCCGCGTGTCCCGCTCGCTGCAGGTCCCGAACAATTTCATTCTTTTCGGCCGGACGGCGGGGATGTTGAACGGCTTGTGCTCGCGACTGGACCCGGAACTGAACCTGATCGAACTCGCCAGGCCCTTTGCGGTGGAATTTCTGGCCCGCGAGGGGGGGTGGTGGGGAATGTTGTGGCGACAGGGCCGCGAGTCCGTGGAGTTGCTGGCCACGCTCCCCCGCGAGTTGCACACCTTTCTCGTGCGCGCCAATCGCGGCGAGTTCCAGACGTTGATGTCGTCCGACGATGTGACCGGGGGATTGGCGAGATTGTATCGGCTCTCTCACCGCGCCATGCTGGCGGTGGTGGCCCTCGGATGCCTCTGGACCTACATGGCGCTCGCCGAGCGCGGGCACGAGACGGCGGCGATGATGGCTGCGGCGGCGGGGGGGATCGTGTTTGGATTGTTTATCGCGTCGGTCATGCGCCGCTAGGGAGCCTGTCCATGAAAAGCCATCTGCGGTGTTGTCGCAACGCTTTGAGTCCTCACGTACGACCTAGTACGCTCCGGGCACACGCAATGCCAATGGCGATTTCCCAACCGGAGCGCCTTGCATCTGGCCTTTCCTGAATAGGCTCCAAACCGGTATGATGCAGACAAATTCCTAGGGACGGAAAGAGAGGGAATGTTCAAGGCGGCGGTCTTTATGGGGTTCCTGGCGGCGGCGTTTTACGCCGGCTATTGGTTGGGCGATCACCGCCTGGATGACGTGCGCGAACGCATGGCGACGATCTCCGGCGAGTTGAGCGACAAGACGGCGGCGTTGGACCGCGAGATGACGACGTTGAAGCGCCGGGCGGCGCTCGCCGAGGCGCGGGACGCGCTCGATCGTGCGCGGGAGGCGCTGGCCGATAAGAACTT
>JBDSOK010000126.1:0-8290 GCA_039914845.1 Nitrospiria bacterium
CGATAGGCCGCAAGGGGTCTTCCCTTTTCGATGGGGGTCGCGACGCAGTATGCTATAATGGCGGCGAATCTCTTGGGAACGAGGTATATATGATTGGTATAATCAAAAAGATTGTCGGCAGCAAGAACGACCGTGAGCTTAAGCGGCTCGCCCCGCTGATCAGTCAAATCAACGATTGGGAACCATCGATTCAGCAGTTGACCGATGAGGACTTGATCGCTAAAACGGCGGAGTTCCGTAACCGGTTGCAGGCGAGCGCGTCGTTGGACGAGTTGCTCCCTGAAGCATTTGCCGTCGTGCGCGAGGGGTCACGCCGCGTGTTGGGTATGCGCCATTTTGATATGCAATTGATGGGGGGGCTCGCGCTGCACGAAGGGAAGATTGCGGAGATGAAGACCGGAGAGGGCAAGACGCTGGTGGCGACCCTGCCCGTCTATCTGAATGCCTTGGCCGGTCGGGGTGTCCACGTCGTGACCGTGAACGATTACTTGGCGAAGCGTGACAGTCAGTGGATGGGCGAGCTCTACCGATTTTTGGGACTATCGGTCGGGGTGATCCAGCATGACCTCGATGATGCCGCGCGTCAGATCGCCTATGGGAGCGATGTGACCTACGGGACCAACAACGAGTTTGGTTTCGATTATCTTCGTGACAATATGAAGTTCGATCCCCGGCATTTCGTTCAGCGCCCCCTTGATTTCGCCATTGTGGATGAGGTGGACAGTATTCTCATCGATGAGGCCCGGACTCCTCTCATCATCTCAGGCCCGGCGGAGGATTCGACCGAGCTCTACTATAAGATCAACAAGGCGATTCCCTCCCTGAAGGCCGAGGTTGACTATACGATTGAAGAAAAGACCAAGACCGCAGCTCTCACAGAGGAAGGCAATGCGAAGGTTGAGCGGTTCCTCGGGGTGGACAACCTCTACGATCTTTCGAACATGTCATTGGTCCATCACGTTCATCAGGCGCTCAAGGCGCATTCCCTGTATAAACGGGATGTCGATTATGTCGTCAAGGACGATGAAGTCCTCATCGTCGATGAGTTCACCGGGCGTTTGATGCCGGGACGCCGTTGGAGCGATGGGTTGCATCAAGCGGTGGAGGCGAAGGAGGGCGTGAAGATCGCCAACGAAAATCAGACCTTGGCGACCATTACTTTTCAAAATTACTTCCGCATGTATAAGAAATTGAGCGGCATGACGGGCACGGCGGATACCGAGGCGGGAGAATTTGCCAAGATTTACAATCTGGACGTGATGGTCATTCCGCCGAACCGCCGGATGATCCGGGCGGACGCTGCGGATGTGGTGTATCGGACCGAGCGCGAGAAGTTCCAGGCCATCTCCGAGGACGTGGCGGAATGCCATCAACGGGGCCAGCCGGTGTTGGTGGGGACGATTTCCATCGAAAAATCGGAGCGCCTTTCAGCCCTGTTGAAAAAGCAAGGGATTAAGCACGCGGTCTTAAATGCGAAATTTCACGAAAAGGAAGCCGAGATTATCGCCCAAGCCGGGAGGAAGGGCACCGTGACGATTGCCACGAATATGGCCGGCCGCGGCACCGATATTCTCCTGGGGGGCAATTCGGACTTTCTCTTCAAACAGGTGGTCGTGCGTGATCCCGATCTGGCCTCCCCTGTCAATGAGAATCAACGCCGCGACCTCCGCGAAAGCTTACGCGCCGAGTGTGAAGCGGAAAAGCAGGAGGTCATCGCCGCCGGTGGGCTTCACATCATTGGGACCGAGCGACATGAAAGCCGGAGGATCGACAATCAGTTGCGCGGCCGATCGGGACGGCAGGGCGATCCGGGCTCGTCGCGTTTTTATCTGTCGCTTGAGGACGACCTCTTGCGAATCTTCGGCTCTGAGCGCATTTCGGGTCTGATGCAGCGGCTTGGAATGGAGGAGGGGGTGCCGATCGAGCACCGCATGGTGACGCGAGCCATTGAGACCGCTCAAAAGAAGGTCGAGGCCCATCACTTCGATATTCGCAAGCAATTGCTGGAGTATGACGATGTGATGAACAAGCAGCGCGAGGTGATCTACGAGCAGCGCCGTCAAGTGTTGAGTGGCGCCCCCTTCGTCGAAGAAATTCAGGAAATGACGTCGGACGTCGTCGAGACCTTGGTCGCCCAATCCTGTCCGGAAGGGAGTTACGCCGAGGAATGGAACCTCCAGGGCTTAGCCGAAGCCTTGGGGAGCCAATTCTCGATGGTCTTCGATCCCAAGCGATGGGAAGACTCGGGCATCGAGACGCTCAAGGACGAGATCCTCCAGGATGTTCGACAGACCTACGAACGGAAGGAGTTGGAGTTTGGCTCGCCCGTGTTGCGTGAGCTGGAGAAGGCCGTAATGCTGCGAGTGATCGATACCCATTGGAAAGATCACTTATTGACGATGGACTATCTAAAGGAAGGCATCGGTCTGCGAGGGTACGGACAGAAGGACCCCTTGGTTGAATACAAGCGCGAGGGGTATGACTTGTTTGTCGGCCTCATTGAGCGGATCAAGTTTGATGCGGTCGGCCACCTCTTCCGCATCCAGGCGGTCAGGCAAGAGCCGATGGCGCGTCCGGCTTCCTCCCCCCCCACCATCTTGAGCGGCCCCAGTCTTCCATCGCCGTCCCGATCGCCCGCGGCTCCTCCCCGCGAGAAAGATCGGGTGGGCCGGAACGAGCCGTGTCCCTGCGGAAGCGGCAAGAAATATAAAAAGTGCCACGGCGCCTGACCGATCCCTCGGGCCCTTCTCCGGCGGCGACGCGAATTCCCCTGACGCGGGAGATTGCGGCGCTTCGCTCCCAGCTCCGACAAAAGGCCAAGCAATTGGCCTTTTTTATTCAGACGGGAAAGGCGCTCACGTCCACCCTGGAGTTGGATAAGGTGCTCGACGTCATTATGGAGCGCGCCCGTCGGTTGATTCCGTGTCAACGGTGGTCCTTGCTGCTGGTCGAAGAGATCAACGGACGCCGCGAGCTCAGGCCGCACCGGCCGAAGACGGGACCGCAGGGCGCTTCCCGGCGAATTGCCTGGGGGAAGGGTCCTCCCGGGTGGGCGGCTCAACACGCTCGGCCGCTGCTCATTGAGGATCGCGCGTCGCCCCTGCCGGCCGGCCTACGGGATTGGAAGCCGCCTCGCTCGGGGTTTCGATCATTACTGGCTATCCCCATCGTCAATAAGCGGAAAACCCTTGGGGTGTTGGAGATGGTCAACCGTGCGGATGGGCATCCGTTTGATGAGAGCGATCGCGATTTGATGGCGCAACTGATGGCTCAGGCGGCTATTGCCATTGAGCGTTCCCAACTCTATCGTCGCATGGCCGAACTCACCATCACCGACGATCTGACCAAGCTGTTTAATTTCCGTCATCTCGATCAGACCCTGGACATCGAAATTCGGCGTTGCCTTCGGTACGGGTCGGTCCTCTCGCTGATTTTCCTCGATCTCGACTATTTCAAAACCGTCAACGATCGGTATGGTCATTTGATGGGAAGTCGTGTCTTGGTCGAGGTCGCTGAGCTGCTTATCCGAAACCTCCGCGATGTCGATATCATTTCTCGATATGGTGGTGACGAGTTTGTGGTGGTCCTACCGGAGACCGGGCTGCGGACGACGCAGGCGATTACCAAACGGCTTCATCGATCGTTTCAGCGGCACGAGTTCCTCGCTGCAGAGGGCATCGGCATTCGCTTGACGGCGAGTTTCGGCATCGCGGGATTTCCGGACCACGCCAAGAACAAAAAGGATTTGATCCGCTTGGCGGATCAGGCAATGTATGAGGCGAAATACGGCGGGCGCGACCGCGTCTGTATTGCGCAGAGGCGCCTGCCGAAAACCGACGCCGCGCCCGGTCACCCCATTAGAACGGCTGACCGGCGGTCACGTAAAAGTGGGGATTCTGTTCGTCGGGTTTAAGGCGGTCTTCGACTCCGATCGGAAAGGCGATGTCGAAGCGCGTCACGACCGGATACAACCCCAAAAATTCGTGCGTGAGCCGAAACCCCGCCCCCGCGTCGGTCCGATATCGATCGCCCGGGATGGCGCCGATATCGCCGAAGACGGCGACCTGGAGCCGACGCAGCAAGGTCAAGCCCCAGATATTGGCGTCGAGCTCCCGGAACACCGGACGTCGATATTCGAGCGAGCCCAGCAGAATCGACTCGCCGATCAAGTTCGTCGGTGAATAGCCTCGCATGCCGCCGCTTCCCCCCAAGGTAAACCGTCGCTCCTCGTGAAATCCTCCCGCCGACTGTCCGAACAGCGCCCGTCCGGCGAGTTCGTGCAGCGTCCCGAAGGCCCATTGTCGCCGCATATCCACACGGGCCAGTAGCGCGTAGGGATGATCGCTGCCTAAGACCTTTTGCGAGAGGGTCGTGGTGAGCGTCGAGTAGGGAATGGCCCCGAAGAGCAACTGCTGAACCTCATCCGAGTACCCGAGCGGTACCTGTGCATTGGAAAGGACGTGGCTGACGCGCACGGCCGTAAAGGGCGCTTCCGTGGTCGTGGTGATCGACCCCGGAGCGACGAACTGGCGACTTGACGCCACCCCGAGGCTGAGCGATTGTCGTGTTGAGTAGGCCAACACCCGGCGATCGAAGCTGTGGTTGAACGTGAGCAACCCGCTGGTCGAGTTTTCATTTCTCGCGTAACTGATCCGCAGGATATTGTGTTCGTCGTATCGTCGTTGGAAATAGGCGCTGAAATCATAGCTCAGCATTTTGGTTTGAAAATCGTAACTGACGCCCGGAAATTTTTCGAGGATGAACTTGATCGCCGGCGGCGTCCGGTCGTTGGCCCGTTGAAAATCACTGGTCTTGTGTTCCGGGTCCAGTTCCACCACCTGAACGGCTGAGGGTGTCACGAAGGTTTCATGGAACGCGGACTCATAGGAGAGCCACGTGGTCGTCAACGGCGGGCCCTGGCGCTGGTGCAGGCGGATCGTCACCGGCTCAACCCCCTCACCCTCCTTGGTGACTTCCAGGGTCGTATGATAGCCGTCGGCGTGACGCACCTGATGGGCGCTCCGAATGGCGAAATCGGTGGAGGGATTGACCGAAAGCCACTGCCGATAGAACCAGTCGAGGTCGCGCCCGGTTACCTCCTGCACCACCACTCGGAACGGCTTGGCTTCGCCTCTGGACGCCAAGTCGACGTACCGCTGAAAGACCTCATTGACGGTGTCCATCCCCAGGAGGGCTGTGAGTTTAAAGAACATGGTGGAGCCGTCGGGCCGTTTGTTGTTGAACAGCGACAAATCTTCCCGTGGAACGATCGGGGTGGATTCTTTGAAGTAGATCTGACGCAGCGGAAGATTCTTAGAATAGAGAATTTGATCGACGATCGGATGAAAGGCAAAGGGTTTGAGCAGCCGGAGGAGATTCGGAGCGCGGCGATAGCGTTCGCGCAGATAGATTTGGGTGCCGGCCTCCGCCAATCCCTCGAGCACCCACGCTTCTTCGTCGGGCAATCGGCCGCGCCACAGCGTGAACAGCAGTCCTTTGACCAACTCGGCGTCATGGTATTTCTTGAGCGGAGGAAACACCTTAAAGAGTCGGGTGCTGATGACCATCAGCCCTTCGTGACCGGCCCCCAGGTCCTGGTGCAGATATCCCGATGCCACCACGATCTCCGGAACGGGACTCTTCCCGTATTCTTTGCGATAGAAGGTCAGGCCACGATGCAGGCTGTCCATGACCTCGCGCACGTATCGGCGATTCTCGGGCAAATAAAAATAGCGGAGGCGAGTTTCTCCGTCTTGTTGGACACGCTGCTGGTAGAACGGACTAAACGCCAAGGCAACCGTCGCTCTCCGTGTGGAGCGATGCCGCCACGTCTCCGTCCCCGATTGGGGGTCCGATGCGATCAGATCCGCCCCTGCGAGGTTCATGGCCCGCGGCGCCGTGATCCGGACCTCAAATCGGGCCGGATCGGGCAAGAGCTCGACCGCCCATTCGCCGGCCCGAAACGCCGAGACAAACGGATGCCATCCCCCTTTGAGCAGCGTGATTCCCTGGGTATGCCCAAAGATCCCAACCTTTTCAGGAATAGTCGTCGTGAACGCGATCCGCAAGTGCATGGACTGACCCGTGGGGAGTGGGCGGGGTAAGAATGCACGCGCGAGCGTGTGGCTTTGCGGGCCGGCATAATCGACGACCCCATATTCGATCGGTGTTCCCTCCGCGGTCTCGATGGCGGTAATCGTCATAGAACCGGGAGAAAATGTATGGGGGTAGATATTCTCGAATTTTGCGCGGGAGAGAGCGGCATTAGGCTCTCGATAAATATTCGGATAGAGCGTGAGCATGAGGTCGTTCAACGTCAGGCCGGAATGATTGGCGATGGTGAGCGTCGCGACCCCGCCGATCGTATGGTCGGCAGGGGAGATCGTCACGTCGATCTCATACAGGATGTCGAGCGGCGGCCCGGCGGTAACCGGGCGGGCCGCACATAGCACAAGGGCGGCCGCCCCTGCGATCCGCCCCCACCACGAACCTCTCATGCTGGCAGTATATCAGGAAGCGCGGCCGTTGGTCGATTCCGCTGGGGTGCCTTGCACGCCCTCGCGGCGTTCTGCTACAGTGGGCCGCAGGAGGATTGCGATGGGACGATACGGTGCAGGAACCTCGATTCACGAAGACACCGGCGTGGCCGCGACGGAAGCCTGTAATCAAGCGGCCAAGGGTTGTGACGGCGCCGTGGATTTGGCGTTGGTCTTCGTATCGCCCCACCATGCCGAGCGCCTGGGCGACGTGGCCTCGGTGGTCGCCGCTCGGTTCGCGCCGCGCGTGCTGCTGGGATGCACCGGCGAAGGCATCATCGGCTCCGAGCAGGAGTTTGAGCGCCAACCCGCAGTCACCGTGTGGGTCGGCCGCTTGCCCGGTGTGACCTTGACGCCGTTTCATGTCTCCTTCCGTCGAATGGCTGAGGGAATCGGCGTCGACGGCTGGCCCGAGGGGCTGCCCGAAGAACCGAAGCCGGTCTTTGTCCTCCTGGCCGATCCCTTTTCGACCCCGGGCAGCGAGTTTTTGGCCTTTTTAGAGCAGGCAAGCCCTGGAGCCAGGGCAGTCGGCGGGATGGCCAGCGGGGGCGCGGGTCCCGGCGAAAATCGGTTGGTGCTGGACGGGACGGTCGTGATCGATGGCGTGGTGGGGGTCGCTCTCAGCGGCGACGTGGAGATCGTGACCGTGGTGTCGCAAGGATGCCGGCCCATCGGCGAACGGTTTCTCATCACCAAGGCCGACGGCAACGTCATCTATGAATTAGGCGGCCGTCCGGCGTTTACCTGCTTACAGGAGGTGTATGCCGCGCTGCCCCCCGAGGAGCAGGAAATGGCCCGACGCGGGCTCCACATCGGATTGACCATCAACGAATCGAAGGCCCAGTTCGATCGCGGTGATTTTCTCGTGCGTGGTTTGATGGGGGTCGATCAACAGGAGGGCAGTCTCTCGATCGGCGACCTCGTGAAAGAAGGTCAGACGATCCAATTCCATCTCCGTGATCGGGAAACCGCGAGTGAAGATTTCAATGTGTTGCTCGAGTCCCACAAGCAGGAGTTTGCCGACATTTTGCCGGAGGCGGCCTTAGTGTTCAGCTGCAATGGCCGGGGACGACGGCTCTTCGGTCGGCCGCACCACGACGTCACGACCGTCCGCGCGCATTTAGGCGATCTTCCCGTATCCGGGTTTTTTGCCCAGGGTGAAATCGGGCCGGTCGGCGGCGAGAATTTTCTCCACGGGTTCACCGCGAGCGTGGCGATCTTTTGCGCCTCCGAACGGTCGCCGTCCTCCTCCGCGCCGCGCGGATCGACGTCGTAGCGATGCGCCCTCCCCAACGCTCCGGTGGTCCGAACCGTCCGGGTTCCCCGCGACCGGGGAACTCTCGACCCGGTGCGCCACGCCCCGGGTTCCCCCGTTCGGGTTCACCGCGTCCGAGGCCGGAGGCGCAAGAGCGGTCTCGCGGAGGCGGGCCTCCCGATCGCGGAGGAACACGATCCTCGTTGACCGCCAAAATCGATCCATTTCAGTTGTTTTGCGCCTATTATCTGGGCATCGGACCGGATAAGCGCTATGCGCCCTCCAACATCCACGAGGTCGCCCGTCGGTTCGGCGTCGATGCCGGCGTGATTCGGCAGGCCTTACAGGATCATCGGATGGATCCCGAGCGGATCATGAATCTCGACTTCGATCTGGCCATGGCGCAGCTCGATATTCAGGTGGCGCCGGAGGGCATCGATCGCGTCGAAATCGCGCGGGATCTGTACGAGCAATTTCGGCGCGCGGTGCACAAACCGCG
>JBDSOK010000149.1:0-2891 GCA_039914845.1 Nitrospiria bacterium
ACGCACCTCGCGCCTGACGGGCGGGTGATGGAAATCTTGAGTGAACATCTCTGCCAGGGCTGGCTGGAAGGCTACCTGCTCACCGGCCGCCACGGATTCTTCTCCTGCTACGAGGCGTTCATCCACGTCGTGGACTCCATGTTCAATCAGCACGCCAAGTGGCTGAAAGTCTCGCGCGACATTCCGTGGCGGCGGCCCATCGCCTCGCTGACCTATCTGCTGACCTCCCACGTGTGGCGGCAGGATCACAACGGCTTCAGCCATCAGGACCCGGGCTTCATCGACCTGGTGGCGAACAAAAAGGCCGACGTTATTCGCGTGTACCTGCCGCCGGATGCCAACACCTTGCTGTCGGTGACGGATCATTGCCTACGAAGCCGCCACTACGTCAACGTCATCGTGGCGGGCAAGCAGCCGGAACTGCAATGGCTGGACATGGATGCCGCCGTCACACACTGCACGGCCGGGCTCGGCATCTGGCAATGGGCGAGCAACGACGGGGGCGGCGAGCCCGACGTGGTGATGGCGTGCGCCGGCGATGTGCCGACGTTGGAGACGCTGGCGGCGGTGAAGATGTTGCGGGAGCATCTGCCGGAGCTCAAGGTCCGCGTCGTCAACGTCGTGGACTTGATGGCGCTGCAACCGCAGAGCGAGCATCCGCACGGCCTGAGCGACCATGACTTCGATGCCCTGTTCACCAGAGACAAACCCATCGTGTTCGCCTACCACGGGTATCCCTCGCTGATCCATCGACTCGCCTATCGGCGAACCAACCATCACAACCTGCACGTGCGCGGGTACAAGGAAGAAGGCACAACCACCACGCCCTTCGACATGATGGTGCTCAACGACATCGACCGCTTCCATTTGGTCCAAGACGTCGTCGATCGGGTGCCGGGTTTGGCCCCGCGTGCCGGCGACCTCACCCACATCATCCGAGACAAACTCATCGACCACCGGCGCTACATCCGGCAATACGGTGAAGACCTACCGGAGATTCGCCAGTGGACATGGGGAGCCGCCGGAACGGGAGCAAGGACTTTCAAACACCAATGAGCGCCCCTCTTTCGACGGTCTATCTCGTTCGGCATGGCGAGACCGCCTGGACCATCAGCCGACAGCACACCGGACGCACCGACCTTCCGCTGACCGAACAGGGCGAGCGCGACGCGGAGGCGTTGAGCGCGCGCCTGAAGGGTCTGGCCTTTGCCGCCGTGCTGACCAGCCCGCTGCAACGGGCACGGCGGACCGGCGAGCTGGCGGGTTTCGGCGAGCGTGCACAGCCCGATCCCGATCTGATGGAATGGGACTACGGGGCCTACGAAGGCCGGCGCACGGCAGAGATCCGGACCGAGCGCCCAGGCTGGCGTCTATTCGAGGACGGCTGCCCCGGCGGGGAAACGTTGGGAGAGGTGGGTGCGCGAGCGGATCGTGTCATTCATCGGCTCCGTCGGTTGGAGAGCGACGCGCTCATCTTCGCGCACCGGGATATCTTGCGTATCCTCGCCGCCCGCTGGCTCAACCTGCCCGCCGTGGAGGCCCGCCATCTCTACCTCACGACGGCATCCCTGAGTATTGTGGGTTACGACCATGACCGGGATGAGCCGGTCATCCGCCTGTGGAATGACGCGCGTCATCGATGACGCCGCCACGCGGGCGGTGACTTACGGCCCGCCATCCGTCGGCTGTAGGGCCTGTTCGAGCTAATCATTGGCGCGGTCGGTGGCGCCGGCGGCACGCTCGGCTTGCCCGATCGTCGCGTCCCTCGTGGGAAAGACGGTCTGGGGAGAGATCTCGGGCGCGGCCCCGTTGATCGCGGGGTGCTCCTCATTCTGAGTCCCAACCGGAATCCGATCGTTCTGACCCGAACGGTACAGAGAGACACTGCCCACGGCGATGGCGACGATCGCCAGTGTGATGCCAAGCGCGACCCACCGGCCGCCGCCCGCCCGCACCGCCCCCAGCGCGCCGACGATCACGGCAAAGCCGGCCAGCTCCACCCCAAACCGACCACCAGACGGCGAGAACCCGCCCAGCGCCGCAAGAGCGGGCGTCGGAAAAACAAACAGGACGAAGAGCCCGTACCCAGCGGCCACCCGCATCAAACGCCCCAACATCACACGATCCATCGCCGGCCCTCCATCAACGCGCGTGAGTATAACAAACGGGCCTCTCAGTTCTTTTTCAGGCATCGTTGTTCGAATTTTCGACCAGATCGAAGGCCACTCAAACCGCAACATTCCCGGCGTGCCCTCCCGGGTCAGCGTCGCATGACGCCTACTGGAAAATCCGGAGTCGGGTACACGCGGCGATATGTTCAAAATCGCGGTCGTTGTGGAGCACCGTTAATTCAGATTCGATGGCGATCGCCGCAATCACGCAGTCGATTGTGCCGCGAATGGTCCGTCCCCGCTTGCGGCACACGCGATGGATCTCGGCCGCATGAAGAAACGTCGAGACGCCATCCGGATGAAACACCGGGAAATCCAGGAGGTGGTCTTTGGTCTCTTCGTACAACGCCTCGTGTCTGATGCCTTGAAGGATTTCCGTCAGATTCAGCGGCGTTAAACAGAGATCCTCTTCCTGGTCAATCAGTCGATGAAGAATTCGGTTGACCGCGGAGTTCGTGCCTCGGAAAAAGTCCACCCACACCGTGGTGTCGACAAGAATCACCCCCGGCTCTTCCGCAGCCTCGACAGGTCGCCACGCCACCCCACTTTGCCCGCCAATGCCAAGAGGCGCTTGCGACGCTTTTTCGCCACCAACTCCCTCAGTGCCAAGTGGACGAGTTCCCGCTTCGTCTTGGTCTGCGTCAGCTTCAGCCCTTCCGCCACCAGTCGATCATCCAAGTCAATGTTCGTGCGCCCCATCGTAGACTCCTCGAACGGATA
>JBDSOK010000157.1:0-5903 GCA_039914845.1 Nitrospiria bacterium
CGTCCCCTTGCGGGGCCTCCGCGTTACGGAGCACCCTGCCCTTCGGAGTTCGGACTTTCCTCTCCGGCAAGCCGGAGCGATCATCCGTCCCACTCTGGTGTGCGCCGCATTATAGGCGCGCGACCCGCCGGTTGTAAACATGGGTAAGGGGGGAGCGAAAGAAGCGGGCGTTTCTCACAATCGCGGCGATTCGGCCGCTTGACAAGGCTCGCGGGGCCTTGCTATTGTAGCGGCCGTTTCATGATCCACAGTCGCGCAGCGTCGGTCGACGGGGAAACGGGGAGGTGATCGGGCGGGCGATCATGGCGCCGCATCTGCGGCGCGTTCACTCGGACCAGGAGGGGCGCATGACTAAAGCGGAATTGATCGACAAGATGGCCAATTCAGCGGGCATCACCAAAACCTCAGCCACCAAGGCGCTGAGCGCATTCGTCACCGGCATCACCGGCGCGCTCAAGAAGGGCCAGCGAGTCTCGCTGGTGGGCTTCGGCACATTCGTCGTGTCCAAGCGCAAGGCGCGGGTCGGCCGCAACCCCCGCACCGGTGAAGCGATCAAAATCGCCGCCACCAAAGTCCCCCGTTTTTCCGCCGGCAAAACGTTTAAGACCGCGATCCGTTGAGCCCGGCTTCAACGCGTCGCGCTCGCATCTGACGTCTTGACCCGCGGCAGTGGCGATGTCCGTCACTGCCGCGTTATTTCCTTCAGACGTCTGAGGGCTTGGGCGTTGAAGGCGTGGCTTGACAAGCTTGAGAACCATTGCGTAGGATGGGGCTTCCCTGCGTTCAGGAAGGCACGTAGCTCAGGGGGAGAGCGCTACCCTGACACGGTAGAGGTCGGCGGTTCAAGACCGCCCGTGCCTACCATCCGAGCTTGCTAAGCCGAACACAGGCGCGGGGTCCAGCGCCGAGGTTCGGAGACGGGGTTAGCCTTTTTTTTCATCCGATCATGCAGTGGAGTCGTGTCCTTTGTCCTGTGTGGGGTTGGTTGCGAGTTGGTGATGTCGTCTGAAATCAGTCTGACTTTCCCGGATCAATCCTCCAAACGATATCCGCAGGGCGTGAGGCCGATCGACATCATCCCGAACCTGGATGGCGGCGCGCACACGATCGCGATGAAAGTCGACGGGCGGCTCTGCGACCTTCACGCTCCCCTGACCCGCGACGCGCGGATCGAGCCGCTCGCATTCGATTCGGCCGAAGGCCGCGAGGTCTTTCGCCACAGTTCGTCGCACCTCATGGCGCAAGCGGTCAAGCGACTCTTTCCCGGCGCGAAACTGGCCATCGGCCCCGCCATTGAAGACGGCTTCTATTACGATTTCGAGTACGAGCGTCCCCTCACGCCGGAGGATCTGGAGAAGATCGAAACCCTGATGCGTGAACTGGCCCGCGCGGCCTTGCCGATCGAGCGGCGGGAAATGCCCAAGGCGGAGGCGGTTCGTTTCTTCGAGGAGCGGGGCGAGACGTACAAGGTCGAGATCATCCACGGCATTTCCGATCCGACGGTGAGCCTCTACCACCAGGGTGAATTCATCGATCTCTGCGAAGGCCCCCACCTGCCCACCACCGCGGCGGTCGCGCATTTCAAATTGATGACGGTGGCCGGAGCGTATTGGCGGGGCGATGAACATAATCCCATGCTTCAGCGGATCTACGGCACGTCGTTCCCGACTCGTGAAGCCCTCGACGCCCACCTGGCGCGGCTGGAGGAGGCCAAGCGGCGCGATCATCGCAAATTGGGACGCGACCTGGACCTCTTCTCCATGAGCGATGAGATCGGCGCGGGCTTGATCCTCTGGCATCCCAAGGGCTCCCGCGTCCGGCGAACGATCGAGGATCATTGGCGCAACGAGCACGATCGCGCCGGCTACGATCTGGTCTACAGTCCCCACGTCGCCAAGCTGGATCTCTGGCGGCGCAGCGGGCACGTCGACTTCTACCGCGACAATATGTTCGCGCCGATGGACGTGGAGGGCGTGGAGTACGAGCTCAAGCCCATGAACTGCCCGTTCCACATCATGATGTACAAGTCCCGCCCGCGCAGTTATCGCGACCTCCCGATGCGTTTCGCGGAACTGGGGACGGTCTATCGGTTCGAACGGTCGGGCGTGCTCCACGGCTTGATGCGGGTGCGCGGGTTCACCCAGGACGACGCCCATTTGTTTTGCCGCCCCGATCAGCTCCAGCACGAAATCACCGAGGTGCTGGAATTCATCACCGCCATGCTGACGACATTCGGGTTTCCGGAGTATGATGTGTACCTGTCCACCCGACCCGACAAATACGTGGGCGCCTTGGCGTCGTGGGATCAGGCCACTTCGGCGCTCGAAGGCGCGTTGAAGGCCAAAGGGCTCCGCTACGAGGTCGATCCCGGGGAAGGCGTCTTCTACGGGCCCAAGATCGACATCAAGATCAAGGACGTCTTGAAGCGATCGTGGCAATGCGCTACCGTGCAGGTCGATTTTAATTTTCCCGATCGGTTCGGACTTCGCTACGCGGGGGACGACGGCAAAGAGCACCAGCCGATCATGATTCATCGCGCCCTGCTGGGATCGCTGGAACGCTTTTTCGGCGTGTTGATCGAGCACTACGGCGGCGCCTTTCCGACGTGGCTCGCGCCGACGCAAGCCATCATCCTCCCCATCGCCGATCGCGTGCATCCGTACGCGCACGAGGCGGCGGGCGTGTTACGGACTCAGGGCATCCGTGTCGAGGTGGATACGCGTAACGAAAAGGTCGGGATGAAGATTCGCGAGGCGCAATTGGCCAAGATTCCGTATATGCTGGTCGTCGGCGACCGCGAAGCCGCCGCCCGCACCGTCTCGGTCAGACGACGGGACGGCCAGGAAACGCCGGGCCAGGCGATCGACGAGGTGGCCGCGCACATCGCGAACGAGATCCGACTCCGCGAGCCGGGCCCGGGACCGAGTTCTGCGGCCGAAAAGGGGCGTGCGTGAGCGCCGGGGCATTCCAGGTTTCTCGGGCGACTTTCATCTTTTAAGAGGAGGCATTCTATCGCCGCAAAACTCCGGATCAATCACGAAATTCGAACCCGTGAAGTGCGACTCATCGGGCCCGATGCCGAACAGCTCGGCATCCTGCCGATCAAAGATGCGCTCCAACGCTCGGAAGAGGCGGGCTTAGACCTCGTCGAGGTCGCCCCCACCTCGGTTCCCCCGGTCTGCCGCATCATCGATTACGGCAAGTATCGGTACGAACAGGCGAAGAAGCAGCACGGCGCGAAGCAGAAGTCGGCCCAGTTGAAGGAGGTCAAACTCCGCCCCTTCACCGACACGCACGATCTGGATTTTAAGATGCGCCACGCCAAAGATTTTTTGGCGGGCGGCCACAAGGTGAAGATCACGGTGATGTTCCGCGGCCGAGAAATGGCCCATCAGGAGGCCGGGCGCTCGCTGTTGACCCGAGTGGTCGAACAGCTCGCACCCACCGCCAATATCGAGCAGACCGCCCGTATGGAGGGGCGGAATATGAATATGCTCTTCGCTCCCAAGGCGGGAGCGGGAGCTGCGCCGCACTGAGCGAAAGGACAACGATGCCTCGCACCGGAACGAAAATGAAGACTCATCGTGGAACCTACAAGCGATTCCGCACGACGGGATCGGGGAAAATCAAGCGCAAGCGATCGGGCAGTCAGCACCTGCTGACCCACAAGGGCGCCCGCCGCAAGCGCGGCTACACGCTGCCGGCAGAGGTGACGAAGGCCGACCGCGATGCGATCAAGCGCTTATTGCCCTACGGGACGGACTAACGTGCGGGGAGCAGATTGAAGCTCATAGCTCATAGCTCACAGGGGAAAGACCATCGGGAGCGATGGTCTTGGACGGATCAGAACTGAAAGGAGTAGGGAATGCCTCGGACTAAAGGTGGACCGAAGACGAAAGAGCGGCGCAGAAAGCGCCTGAAATTAGCGAAGGGCTTCTATGGCGCGAAGAGCCGGCTGTTCCGCACGGCCACCGAGCTCGTCGATAAAGGCCGGCAATACGCCTACCGCGATCGCCGCGCCCGTAAGCGCGATTTTCGGCGATTGTGGATCGCCCGCATCAGCGCCGCGGCGCGGATGGAAGGCGTGTCGTACAGTCAATTCATGGCTGCGTTGCGGGGCCTGGGTATCGGCCTGAATCGGAAGGTCTTGGCGGATTTGGCCGTTGCCGATCCTACCGGCTTCACCCAGATCGTCGGCCAAGCCAAGGCTCGCATCGCGCAACCCTCGGCGTAGACAACGAATTGTAGGGGCACGACATGTCGTGCCCCTACGGCAACCCTCAGACCAGCCCGTCCAGCGCCAGGTCGAAGACCGCGCACGGCATGCCGATGCCCCAGCGCTCCAGCACCGCGGGCGAGACTTCGCCGATCGTTCCCCGCGGGCGTTCATCGATGATGATCGACCCGGCTCGTCCCTCGATAAAACTCGGATGGGCGACGGGCTCCAGCCGATAGGAAAACCCCATCGCGTAGGCCAGGCTTTCGAGGATCGCATGGGCGTCCGAAAACGCCGCCGAAGCATGGGCCAAGAGCGCCCCCGCCCGCAGTTCGGTGCGGCAGGTCCCGTCGTCCACCACCGCCGTCTCGCCGAGTTCGAAGATCTTGTGGGGATAGGAGGCTTTCGAACTCGCGCCCTCCACGCGGAGCAATGACGCCAGCAGCGTCGGCCGGAGGACGGCGAAGCTCTCGCTCATGGGATTGTCCACCTCGACCAGACCCGGCAGGTCCTCGGGATGGCCCATCCGTCCGATGACGTCCTCACGCGACGTCAGGATATTGGCCATCGTTTCCTGAAATCCGAATCCCACCAAGAGCTCCCGCACGCGGTCGGCGTATCGCTCAAGCGGGGTGAGACTTCCAACCGTAAATTGCGTGGGCATGACCGGATCGAACGCCGCGTATCCGCGCGCGATCGCCACGTCTTCGACCACGTCGATCGGATGCAGCACGTCGTCCCGATAGGGAGGAGGTGTCACGCGAAGCGTCGAGCCCGAGCGCGTCACCCGATGTCCGTACGAGACCAACCAGCGTGTCGATTCAGTCGGCGTCATCCGCTCGCCCAGGACGCGCTCGATCAGCGACGACGGCACGGAGACGGGCCGCGAGAGATCGCGGGGCGTGATCACGCGCCGTCCCGCCGGCGTCGTCCACTCATACTCGATAGCCACCGGCTCGACGCGGGCGCCGCGATCCGTCAGATTGGCCGCCCAGATATTGACCGCCAAGTGGACCATGCGTTGATCGGTGCCGGTCACCTCCACCAACACCTCGTCGTCGCCGACCGCGACCGCGCCGAGCGCCTGACTGTT
The DNA here is from genome assembly GCA_039914845.1 of Nitrospiria bacterium. Taxonomy (GTDB): domain Bacteria; phylum Nitrospirota; class Nitrospiria; order 2-01-FULL-66-17; family 2-01-FULL-66-17; genus 2-01-FULL-66-17. Next base: position 5,310 of record JBDSOK010000157.1, read on the forward strand.
GATGATCGGGGGAAACGACAGGATCTCCCCCCGCCGATCGACCAGCAACGGATACCGCGCCGCCCCGGAGAGAATCGAGCCGTAGGCCTTGCCCTTCGGATGCCCGGCGAGGATCTCGCGCAAGGTCATGGGCGTCTCGGCCCCCAGCGGGACGAACCGGGCCTCGTCCGGCGCGGCGGTGGTATAGCTGACGGGAAATTCGATCTTTCCCAGGGGATAGAGACCGATCGAGACGGTCTGGCGACGGCGGCCGAACAAGTCGGCCAGCTTTTCCTGCGTCTGGATGAACTGGGTCAACAGGGTCTGGGTCACCGCCATCCCCCGCGCAACACACGCCCCGATGTACGGTCGAATGTCTTTCAGATCGCTCGCGACGCGAATCCGGAGGGTGGACCGTGCGGAGGGTTGACGAGCGGGATGAGCCGGTCGTTGGCCTCCTCGCATCTGGCGGGCGATGCCTTCGACGCACCAGAGATCGGGCCGGTTCGTATCGTTCAACTCGATGCGCAGTTCGTCGGTCGCCTGCACATACTCTTTGAGTTCGCCTTTGACCAGGGGCAGCAAGGTCTCCAATTGGTCCAGGGACATCGCGCG
>JBDSOK010000299.1:0-4002 GCA_039914845.1 Nitrospiria bacterium
ATCCCAAGGAATTGATCGTCGCCGTTCCCTCCGCCTCGCCTGCGCAATTGCGGGCCATCGTCCGCGAGTGCCAGCCGTTCGGCATGCCGATCAAGGTCCTGCCCAGCGTCCGCGATATCCTGCACGGGCACGTGACCGTCTCGAGCGTTCGCCCCCTGGCCCTGGAAGATCTCTTGACCCGCGCGCCGGTCCCCGCGGTGGCCGAGGGCTTGGATGCCCTGGTGGCGGGCAAGCGGGTGTTGGTGACGGGCGCCGGAGGGTCGATCGGGTCCGAGCTCTGCCGGCAGATCGCCCGCCACCGTCCGGCCCGCCTGGTCCTCGTGGATCGGTATGAGAACAATCTCTATGCGATTGCGACCGCGTTGCGGGATACGCCGCTCGGGGTGGACGTTCGCGCGTGTCTGGCCGACGTTCTGGATACGGACCGGATGCAGGCGGTCTTTGCCGAACACCGTCCCCACCTGGTCTTTCATGCGGCGGCGCACAAGCACGTGCCGATGGTGGAGGAGAATCCCGTCGAGGGGATCGTCAACAATATCGTGGGCACCTATCGGGTCGCCGCCCTCGCCAAGGCCTGTGCCGTCGAGCGGATGATTTTGATTTCGACCGATAAGGCGGTCAATCCCACCAATGTGATGGGCGCGACCAAGCGCTTTGCCGAATCCATCGTGCGATCGCTCAGCGCCGGCGGCCCAACGCGCTTTATCGCCGTCCGGTTCGGCAATGTCTTGGGCAGCAACGGGAGCGTGGTGCCGCGATTCCAGCAGCAGATCGAGCGGGGCGGCCCGGTGACGGTGACCCATCCCGACATCGAACGCTACTTCATGTTGATCCCCGAAGCCGTCCACCTGGTCTTGGAGGCCGCGCGCCGGGGACAGGGGGGCGAAGTGTACGTCCTCGATATGGGAGATCCGATCAAGATCGTCGACCTGGCGCAGAATATGATCCGCTTGGCGGGCTACGTGCCCTACGACGATATCGGGATCGAGTTCACGGGGTTGCGGCCGGGAGAGAAACTGTTCGAAGAACTGTTCGACAAGGAAGAGCAGGTCGAGCCGACCGCGCATCCGAAGTTGCGCAAGGCGGTCGGCGGGTCGAGTTGGTCGGCCGGCGATCTGGAGGCGGCGATGGCCGGGCTGTCTGCGGCCATCGAATCCCGAGATTTGGGACGGATCCAAGAGGTCCTGCGGCGATTCGTCCCCTCCTATCAGCCCTCCTCGTCCGTGACGGACACCGACGTCACGGCTGACACGATCGACATCACCGTGGAAGTCGATCGTGTGGACGTCCGCGCCGTCTCGTAGGACCGCCGGTGGGTCCTGAGGCCTATCGACGGTGTCACCGCTAGGTCCTTTTCCCTCGTCGCCGGTCCATTTGTTGCGTTGACTCACTTTCAATTCTCGTGCTACAGTCGCATGTTGTATTTTGGAGTGTTCCTTTCATTGAGAGGTGGGCATGAGCACGACGTATCAAGTTAAAAAAGGTCCCGAAGCGTTTCTTCCTCCCGCCGCAGCCTGTATGGGGGTGACCTTGCCCGATCCGGGGCAAGGCCACATCGAGGGCACGATCGTCGATGAAGCGTTGGCGTATGAAGAGGCAGCGCGGCAGTTGCTGACGGCCACGGTCCCGACCATCTTTCCCGGTCCCCTGGTCCTCTGGCATTGGAACGAAACGTCCAAGCTCAAGGCGGTCGCCATTAAGGCGCTGTATGAGACGCTCAAAACGTGTGTGCCGAAGGGCAGCACCGCGATGCTCATTCCGATGGCCGATTACCGGCCCAAGTACCCCAAGATCAACCCGGAAATCGAGATCAACCCCAATCATCCCAATTTGACGATCTGGCATAATCGCATCGACGTGTGTATGTTCGTCGGCGTGCATTGCCATCAGGCCAACCTGGCGCTCAAAATCATTCGCGGCGGCACCTCGTGTTATACGATCGCGATGTGCGCCCAGGCCGGACACGAAGACGCCAATCTCTCCTTCCGCGATGCCAGTCCGGACAAGATCAATCGCTTGGCGGAGACGGTTCGGCGACTGGCGGCCAAAGGCGTCGGCCTCACGCCGGCGGCGGCCGGTAACGGCGCCGGCTAGAACCTGTCCATAAAGGGCCATCTGCCGCGTTGTCGCTGCGCTCCGGTGCTCACGTACGACCCAGTACGCTGCGCTCCGGTGAATGCCAGTGGTGATCTCCCAACCGGAGCGCCTTGCATCTGACCCTTTCTGGACAGGTTCTGAAACATTAGTGCTTCACCCCGCTTGCCTTGACCCCCTCATAAAGGCCGTGTTTAAATCCGATTAATCTTGGAGTTCCCATGATGAACCGTTCGCGTCGGATCTCTTCTGTGTTCGTGCTTGTCCTGCTCAGCTTGGCCGCGTGCGTCCAGTCCCCGTCGCGGATGGCGACTCAGCCGCGGGAAGCGGGCGAGGTCATCGATTTGCGGATCGGCTACCCGGAGGCGTTCGATCGCGTGGTGCGCGCGCTCGAACGCGAGGGCTACGAGATCGATGCGGCGGATGAGCGCGTCGGGGTCATTCGGACCGTTCCCAAGGCGCGGGAAGGCGCGGGCGGCGTGGCCTACAAGGTCGCGGTGATGGTGAGAATGGGCGGCACCGATCGGGAGAGTTGGCTGGCCGTCGATCAGGTGGCGATTCCCACGTTTCCGGAGGATGAGAAGCGTCTGAAAGAGATTCTGAAAGGGATCGACCGGTGAGGACGGGATTCGTCGCGGTCGCGTGGCTGATCCTGACCGCATCCGCCTCCGTTGCGGCCGCGGATGCGCCCCCGGTCTCATTCGGCGTCGAGTTGGGGGTCGTGTCTCGTGAAGTGGAGGAAGAACTGCCGACCGGAACCACGCGCGGTGTGGTCGATTCGACTCGGCTGGTCAGTCGCCTGGGGCTGCAGGTCGCGCCCGTGCTGCTCCTGTTCGGTGAGGTCGGGTTTGCGGACGTGGCGATCGAGGAGTTCGATGACTATCGATCGGACCTCCACATACTCTACGGGGGCGGGGCACGGGTCATTCTCTACGACGGTGCCTATCCCGACCGGTTCATGATATATAGTGATGTGAAAATCACGCGCCTCCAGACCGACGATCGGGTCACCATCTGTACGGCCAACTGCAACGACCCGGTGCTGTTACCCACCGAAGCGGTCACCGATGAAGAGATTGACTGGACGGAGTATGCGGTGTCGCTGGGTATCAGGGGCGGGCAGGAGGGGTTTCGGCCGTTCGGAGGCGTGCGCTACTCGCGTCTGGACGGGACCGATCACATCCAAGGTGAGGGGACGTTCGACCTGCGCGAGCGGACCAGTCTCGGGTTTTTCCTCGGCGCCGACATTTTTCTGGATCGCGAGGAGCGCAACGCCATCATGATCCAAATTTCCGGACTCGACGAGAACGCGTTTCGGGTCGGCTATAAAGTGTCGTTTTGAATCGGGAGGGTGCCATGATGCGGCCGAGGCACGGGTGGAAGGGGATCATCGGCGGGGCGGTGCTCTGCGCCGCGCTGGCGGGGTGTGAATACGGCTACAGTCGCAGCGCGCTGATGGTGGAACCGGGGTATCCCGCGGCTCCCGCGCCGAGGAGCTACGTGGGATACGGATACGAAGCCTACGGGTCACCCTGGGGCTGGTCATTCTCCTATGCCTTCGGTTCGCCATATCCCTATTATTCGCGACCCTATTACTCCGTCTACGCGCCGTATTACTCCTACGCGCCGTTCTATCCCTATACGCCCTATATCTATGTGCCGTACTCGGTGAGCCCGGCGCCCCGTCGAACGATTCGGCTGGCCCCCGGGTCGGGCTTGCCCAAGAGCGCCCCGTCATCCGGTTCCTCCCGTCGGCGCTTGAACCTGCCGTAGCGCCGGCGCCCCTGAGCCCAAATGCCCAGCGTTTTCTAGGTCCTTTCCCCGGACCGGGGCTGAGGCCTTTAGGGCTTGCACGCGTGTCCTGATCCTCATATAATGAGGCGCTTTTTCCGCTGGGGCCCGTCGAGG
>JBDSOK010000308.1:0-3530 GCA_039914845.1 Nitrospiria bacterium
GGCTTCCGCAGACGGCCGCTCATGGACAGGCTCCTACCGTTCTTCGATGACCGTCAGTTGCGCGCTGCCGATGACAAACGAATTGCGCACGGTGCCCTTGATCGTGACCTTCTCTCCGACTTTGGGATAGGTGCGCGATGGGATGATCGGGATTGAAGCGGTGCCGTCCGAAAGCGTGAAGTAGCCGAACTGAAACGCGATCAGCGATTCGGTGACCTTGCCCTCGACCTTCACGTCCTTCCCCTGATATTGGCTGGGGGACGCGAGGATCTCCGAGACGGTGTGGGTCTTCTGAAATGGGGAGGTGTGGCCGCACCCTCCCGAGAGGGCGGCGGTCAGCACCACGACCACTCCGAATGCCATGGGCGCGCGGATCATCCTGTTCTCCTTCTCGGCCCCTCGTCGGCCGCGGAACGGGTGGCGACTGGACCTCGCTTGGCGTGATGCCGAACCGAGGCCTCGTCAATGGAATGGGACCGACGAAGGTCGACGTCCCGTTTGGACAGCTCCGCCAGTTCGCCCATGCCGCCAAAGCGTGTTCCCACGTCGCGCGCCCCCTCCTCCCAGCGTACCATTCCGGGACGGCTCTACGCTTGAGGTGCCGGAACGCGTCTTGAACTCTTCCCGGGGTTTTGGTAGAGTCGCGGCCCATGCCCCACCCCATCCTTCCAAGGAATATCCATGACCACGCCTGAGTCGTGGATCGGCGTGGACGAGTCGGGCAAGGGCGATTACTTCGGCCCGCTGGTCATCGCCGCGGTCTGCGTGGACACCGAGACCGCCGCCATGCTGCGCGGCTCCGGCATCCGCGACAGCAAAACGCTCTCCGACCGGAAAATCGCCGACCTGTCGCCGGAGATCGAGGGCCTCTGCCGGACCAGCGTGGTGGCGATCGGTCCCGCCAAGTACAACGAGCTGTACGCGAAGTTCAAGAACCTCAATAAGCTGCTCGGCTGGGGACACGCGCGGGCCATCGAAAACCTGCTCGAAGCGGGATGCCCCGCCTCCATGGCGCTTTCCGATCAGTTCGGCGACGAACGCTTCATCAAAGATGCACTGCTCGAAAAGGGCCGCCTGATCCGCTTGGAACAACGTCATCGCGCCGAGGAGGACGTCGCGGTGGCCGCCGCGTCGATCCTGGCGCGCGCCGAATTCGTCCGACGCCTGGCGAAGCTTTCGGAAGAGGCGGGGCTGACCTTGCCCAAGGGCGCGTCCAATCTGGTGGACGCCGCCGCCCGGCGGCTGGTGAAGGACCGCGGCGCCGGGGCGCTCCCCGTCTTCGCCAAGGTCCACTTCAAAACTACCGCCAAAATCCTCGGCTGACTTCCCACGACCCTTCGAGTATAATCGCGCGCGATGTTGGCCCCCCGCCCCAAACTCACCGACCCGCGTCACATCGAACAGGTCAAAGCGTTTTACGCCAATATCGCCGGGACCCGGCTGGCGGCCTATCCCTACTTCATCCGCATCTATCAATTGTTCGATGCCTGCCAGCGCGAGATCTTCGAAGCGGGGCTCCACGGCGGGCCGTATGAATCGGTCTTAGACGTGGGGTGCGGAGAGGGTTATCACAGCTTCTACGCCGCGCGCTTCGCCCAACAGGTCACGGGCCTGGATGTGTCGCCCGATGCGCTGGCCCTGGCGGAGCAGCGCGCCGCGCGCGAGGGCGTGCCCAACGTGCGCTTCGTCTGCTCGGATCTCACCGATCCGCCGCTGCCCGACGGCGCCTTCGATTGCGTGGTGGCCTATGGCGATGTGATCGGCCATATTCCCGATTACGACGGGGCGCTCAAACAGATCTCGCGACTCTGCCGACCCGGCGCGCTGCTGGTCTTGGATTACGACAACCAATTCCATCCCGGGATGATCTGGGACGCAGACGAGCGCCGGCTGGCCGGCGCCGATCCCGAACGCGGCCACACCCATGCCTGGTCCTTCCGCGGACGCCGACTCGAATTCAACACCTTCGGCCGGCGCGAAATGTGCGATCTCCTGGCCCGCCACGGGTTCCGCCTGGAACGCACCTACGGCTTCGACTTCTTTTCCTTTCTCATCCCCCGCCCCGAGCGGCATCAATTTTCCGAGCACATTGGCCCGGTGGCGCGCGCCGTCATGGCCCTCAATGCCCTCGACGTCGCGTGGCGTCGCCGGTGGCCGGTCAGCCGGTGGGGGTATACGCAGATCGGATTCGCGAGGAAGATCGGATAAGACGGTCGAGGCGGACGGTTGCGCTCAGCGCCCGACGATCATCTTGATCGACACCGCGAGCAGGGCCAGACCGAAGATCCGCTCCAGCGCCGCGCCGGAAAGACCGGTGGCCATCTTGGCGCCCAGCAATCCGCCGAAGACAAACCCCGCGCAGAGCACCGCGGCCACGCGCAAATCGACATCCCCCTGCTGATAGTAGGTCCATGCCGCCAGAATGCCGATCGGCGGAACCATCATCGCCAACGTGGTGCCCTGGGCCAGATGCTGAGAAAATCCGAACACCAGGACCAACACCGGGATGATGACGATCCCCCCGCCGATGCCGATCAACCCGCTCATGACCCCGCCTATCAACCCCAAGATCAGGTATGGCCCCATCGTCGTCATCTGCACGCTCCTTTCCCCCGGGCCTGGAGCCCGTCCATGAACGGCCATCTCGGAAAGCAACATTCTTCCGTCACGCGAGAGCTGCGTTGTCGCTGCGCTCCGGTCCTCACGTACGAACCAGTACGCTGCGGTCCGGTGAATGCCAGTGGCGATCTCCCAACCGGAGCGCCTTGCAACTGACCCTTCCTCAACGGGCTCGAAGACCAACGATCAACTGGGACAACACACAATGGCTAAGGTACTTGAAGGTCCGGGAATGGATTTGTTGAAGAAGTGGGGCATGCCGGTTCCCAACCATGTTGTCCTGACCTCGATCGATCAATTCGATCCGCTGGCTCAGGCCAATCCCTGGTTGCGAAACGGGAGGCTGGTGGTGAAGGCGCACGAGGCGATCGGCTCGCGCTTCAAGCTCGGCCTGGTCAAAATCGATCTCGAACTGGCCGGCGCCCGCAAGGCGGTGAAGGACATGCTGGGCCGGAGCGTCGGGGCGGGACTTGAGGTCACCCAGGTCATCATTTCGGAAATGATCCCGCACAGCGCGGAGTATTACATCGCGGTCAAATCGATTCGTGAAGGGGCCGATCTCATGCTGGCGAGCGTCGGCGGCATCGAAATCGAGTCGCAGTGGGAGAAGGTGCAGCACGTCACGATCGAGGTGGGCGATCCGGTTTCGGCTGCGGCGCTGGATGCGGCGGCAAAAAAGGCCGGGTTTGCGAAGGACCTCGTGCCGAAAGTGGTGGAGTTTGCGCAGAGGCTCTATCAGTGTTACGACCAGGAAGACGCGCAGTATTTGGAGATCAACCCGCTGGTGCTCGACGCCCGCGGCGAACTCGTCGCGCTCGATGCGGTGACGCTCCTCGACGGCGACGCGCGATTCCGCCATCCCGATTGGAACTTCACGTTCGCCTCCGAGTTCGGCCGCCCGTACACCGGCG